>CAPQQE010000082.1 GCA_948687865.1 uncultured Bacilli bacterium | reverse complement strand
ATTTTTTTATAAAAAACTGGAGTTTTTTGCCACCCCAACTAAAATTATAGAACCAAAATTTTGAAAGTGTAGAACGTGAGATACCTGCTAAAGTGCATAATTTTGAAGGTGTAAGATTATTCTCTTTTATTAAATTATTTATTCTTATTCTAATTGCAACAGTTAAATCCATAATATAATTCCTTATAATATTTTTTAAATTGTATCAGAACATTATAGAAAAGTTATTGACTATAAGCAACACAAACTATATAATTATGTAGGGGGAAATAATATGGAAAATATATTAGGTTTATGTGTATTAGCAGGAATAATATTAGGAATATCAACAGCTATTAAAGAATGCAAACATTTTGATAAAGTTATTGAAAATAATAGAAAAAGAAAGAATAAAATAGATTTAGATATAGAAAATAATAATACTATTATTGATAGTAATAATGTTTTAGATATAAATTATTCAATGTACTATAAAAGAAAATATATTTTAACAGAAACAGAATTAAGATTTTATAGGCAATTAAAAATTATAACAGATAAAATGGGACTAACTATATTTCCAGAAGTAAATTTAGAAAGAATAATAAATGTAAAAAATCAAAATCCAACTTTTAGAAATAGAATAAAATCGAGAAGTATTGATTTTACAATAGTAAATAGTAAAAATTGTGAAATTATTTGTTGTATAGAATTAGATGACTATACACATAATAGATTAGATAGACAAGCAAGAGATATATTTATTAATGAACTATATAAAAATACTGGTTTGAAATTATTACGAGTAAAAGTTGCAAAAGAATATGATTTTAATAAAATTGAAAATAGTATATTAGAATTGATAGAATATAAGGTATAAAATGAAGAACATAGTTAGTTTGTATACTAATTATGTTCTTCTTCTTTTTTTAAGAATTCATTAAATTTATCAATATGATTATTTACATAGGAAATTATATCAGATATTAGAATTGTAGAAGCAATTTCATATATTTGTTTTTTAGAAATATTCAAAAGATTTCATCACTTTCAAATGGATTAAAAATAATTCTATTATCTGTCATATCTAAATTTAATTTTTGTGAAAAATCTATACCAACTTTTTTTAAATCTGAAATATTTTTATAATACATACTTCTATTAGTTTCACTTTTTATTAACTGCAATCCTTGAAATAGAATAAGCAAGTAAAAATTAAATAAATTTCTGGCTCTAGTAGTTTTATAACATGAATATAATCTCTTTTTTACTAATTCTCTATTACTAATTATTTCTAAATCATTACTTAATATTTTTAGTAATTTTGTAAATTCATTTTTCCAAATTTCTTTTAATTCTTGATATGTTATTGTAATTACTCTAATATAATCCTTATTAAAAGTAGATTTTAATTTTTTCTTTTTAATTTCACATTCAAAACGAATAAAGCCTTTTATTGTTTCTAAATATTCTTGAATATTAAAATTTGTATTTTTAAATTTAGATAAATCATGTTTAATAAATTCTTGCATTTTATTATAAATTTTTAAGGTAGTAGTTGAACCAGTTAAGTATATACTTTCTCCTTCATAATGTTTTAACTTTCTACGAGGAAAACTACAATTATTTAAGTTATTTATATACGATTTAATATTTTCTTGATTTTGTAAGTCATAGCATATTGCAATATCAATTCGTTGTAAAAACCAATGATTAATAGAAGGTAATGAAATATTATAAGCATTTTCAACTATTTTAATAAGTTCTTTTGAAATAAAAACTAAATTATAAAAACCATTATGACTATTATATCCAGTTACTAATTTATGATATGACCCGTTCAATTTCAATGTAATAATTATTTGTAAATTTATATTTTAAACCATTACCTATACGTACACATAAACTAGACTGATAAGAACCAAGAATATTATCATTAACAATTTTATAATGAATTTCTCCTGTAGAATTATTATAAGAAGTTCTTATATTACTTAAATATTCAATTTTATTATATGTATCATAGTTAATCATTGTAAAAATTTTTATTGTATCTATCATATAACCTCCTTTGTAAAAGTATGTAAAAACGGACGCTTGTAGGGTGTTACTAAGCACCCTACATTTTACTTTGCTCATTTTAATTTAAAACTTTATAAATTTTGTGTAAAGGTAACCTCACTATGTTCGGCACTTTGTGACCTTGACACAAAATTAATAAAGTTATTTCATCAGTTAAGCAAAGTAAGATATAAAATTAAAATGAAAGTTGAAACCGTTTTACAACTTAATTGAATTTTATATACAATCATTCGAAAAATCAATAGTTTTATTTTAAAAATCAACAAAGTTGTATTTACAAATCAATTTTGTTGTGATATATAATGATTGAGGTGATATAAAAATGGCATATTCTAAATTATTATTAAAAATAATAGCAGAAAGTGGACATAATTATAAGGAAATTGTAGAAGAATGCAATAAAAGAGGTAAAAAAATTGATAAATCATATTTTAGTAGAGTTGTTAATGGAAAAGTTCCACCACCAGCAGAAGACTTATCAAGAATGATAAGTGATATTTGTAATGTAGACGAAAGACGATTAGTTTTAGAAGGCTATATAGAAAAAGCACCCAAAGAAATACGTGAAGTTTTTGAAAATATGAAAGAAATAATATTATCATTTGCAGCTAGTCTTATTGATGATGAATATTCGCAAGAGAATATAGATGATGTTAAAAACGCTTTAGATAAAGAGCCAATATCAGATTTTATAATCTCATTATTAGATATGGATATAGATAATATGAATTTTAACGATGAAGATTACTATTTAGAAAATCAACAAGAAGATGATTTTACAATAAGATTAAAAGAACCAGTGGCATTATCAATGAAAGATGACGCAATGTATCCTATAATACCAGAAGGAGCAAAAATATATTTAAAATTTGTAGAAGAATATGAAAATGGAGAGTACTTTGCAGTAAAAATTAATAATCAAAATGATTATACTGTTAGACAAGTATTAGTAAATAATGAAGAAATTATATTAGTTCCATTAAAAAAATCTTTTGAAACAGTAACATACAAAAAGGAGGAATTAACAATAATTGGAAAAGTAGATAAGGTACTAATCAAAATCTAGTTTTTCATATTTCTATATTGCATTCGTTACGATAAGCGAATGCAAATATAGAAATTATTTCAAAATGGGGGTATTTTATGAATGTTGTAATATATGCTAGATATAGTTCTCATAACCAAACAGAACAGTCAATAGAAGGTCAAATTGCAGTATGTACAGAGTTTGCAAAAAGAAACAATTACACAATTATTGGGGAATACATAGACCGTGCAATGACAGGAACAAATGATAACAGACCACAATTTTTGAAAATGATAGATGATAGTAATCAAAAATTATTTCAAGGTGTATTGGTATATCAATTAGATAGATTTGCTAGAAATAGATATGATAGTGCCATAAATAAAAGTAAACTAAAGAAAAATGGTGTAAGAGTATTTTCAGCAAAAGAGAATATTTCTGAAGATGCATCAGGAGTTTTAATGGAAAGTGTACTTGAAGGAATGGCAGAATATTATTCTGTAGAATTATCTCAAAAAGTAAAAAGAGGTATGAAAATAAATGCGGAAAAATGCTTATATAATGGTGGTATTCCACCTCTAGGCTATAAAATAGATAATAATAAAAAATTTCAAATTGATGAAAATAATGCAAAAATAGTAAAGAAAATATTTGAAATGTATTCAAATGGATATATAATGGCTGATATTATAAGATACTTGAATGAAAAAAATATAAAAACATCTTATGGAAATGAATTTAATAAAAATAGTATTAGAACAATTTTAACTAACAAAAAATATATTGGAATATACTGTTATAAGGAACAAGAAATAAAAAATGGAGTTCCAAGAATAATTAGTGATGACATATTTGAAAAAGTACAAAAAATGTTAAAAATAAATAAAAAAGCTCCTGCAAGAGCAAAAGCAGAATACTTATTAACAACAAAATTATTTTGTGGAACTTGTAAAGAAATGATGGTAGGAATATGTGGAACATCAGCAACAAAAATGGTACATCATTATTATTCATGTAATGGAAAAAGAAAGCATATTTGTAATAGAAAAAACATACAAAAAGACTATATAGAAGATATTGTATTACAGCAAGCTAGAAATGTATTAACAGAGAAAAATATAGAAAAAATTGCAAATGCAGTTTTTGAAATCGCAGAAAAGGAAAAAACTAATTCTCATATTATGCAATTAGAAAAGAAATTAAGTGAAAATAAAAAGCAAAAAGAAAATCTAATTGATAGTTTAAAAATTTGTGACATTGATAGTGTAAGACAAGCAATTTTTGAAGAAATTTCAAAAATGGAAAATGAATATAAACAAATTGAAAATGAAATACTTATTGAAAATTCACAACATATAGAAATAACTAAAGCACAAATTAAATTTTTCTTAACAGAATTAAAAAATGGAGATATTAAGGATTTAAGATATAAGAAAGTATTAATAAATGTATTAATAGATAAAATATATTTATATGATGATAATTTAACCATTATATTTAATGTACAAAATACCCCAAATAGTAAGATAAAAATACCAACAATAGATGAAATAGAAAGTTCGTTTATTGGTAATAATGGTCAGCCAAAAAAGACAGATTGAAAAATCTGTCTTTTTCTTTTGTAGCAAGAGTTACAAGGATTTTGAATTTAAGGTTCTTTGTCAATAGTTGGGGTGGAATATTTGTAAACTAAGATGAGCGTAAGCTTTATCTAACTTTTGATTATTTCACACCAAAACCTTTGAAATTTATTCTTTTTTGTGCTTTTTATGCACACTTAATAAACCTAATTGAAAATTAGGAAATTTTTTATTCAATTTTCTATTATCTAATTCATTAGTAAAATTCTTGCTTTGAAATTTTGGAAGTTTCTAAATCCAAAAGCAATTCGTTTAAGCACTTTAATCTTATTGTTGTATCCTTCCATTACACCATTTGAATATGGAACTAATAGTGAATTTCTAATTTCTTTAATCCAGTTGCTATATGTTTTTGCACATTCTTGTAAGACTTCATATTTGGAAACTAAATTGTCAGTTACCCATTTATTTAGTTTATCTATTGCTAAATATTTTTCGTTTGAATGAACTATATCTAATAATTCTTCTTTCTCGTTATAAACTCTTCGTAATTCTTCAGAATAGTTAATAATAATATAGTTTAATTCTTCTCGCTGGTTTGCATTTAAGTTAATGTATCTTGAAAGAAGTAATTTTCTTGAGTGCTTAAAATATTTTCTTTCTTCTGGTGTAAGTTTGCTTTGAACTTTCTTTCTAACAGTATCAACAGCTTGTACAATGTATCTTACATAATGAAATCTATCAGCTACAATTTTAGCATTAGGAAAATAAGTTTTTGCCAAATCTTTATATGGCTGCCATAAGTCCATAACAATATATTTTACTTTCTTTCGTTCATCTAATGAAAATTTATTAAAATAGCTAAAAAGATGAGCTTTGTGTCTACACTCAATAATATCAATAGGTTTTCTTGAAATACCATCCATTAAAGATACTTGATATTTGTAATTACCGCTATTTCCTCTAAATTCATCAATACAGAGAACTTTAGGTAAAGAAGAAGCATTAACAGCAAGATATGGTAATAATTTAGAGACAGTAGTTGTAGATACATTCGAAAGTTTTGCAATATCTTTCATAGATTGTTTATCTTTTAATTTATCGATAATAAAAGCAGTTAAACGTTTAGTTTTCCTAGCTCTTTTAGGAAGAAAAGAATTTTTTTCATAGAATCTTTTACCACAATTTTTACAAACATATCTACGTTTTCTATAATAAAGAAAAGTATCCTTATTATAGATAGGAATATCTTTAATAAGTTGAAGATGATAATCGTGTACTTTAGTTGTTTTAGAATGACAACAAGGACAAGTATGTTCTCTAACAGGAAATTCAATATGAATTTTAAAACGATTTTTCCTATTTCTAAATTTTGTTACTATTACACCTTTTAAATCTAATAAATTTGTGATAAAATTATTTTGCATTTATCATAACCTCCTTGATTGATTTGGTTTTAGGCAAAACAATTTTATCAAAGAAGTTAGATAGATGCTATTTTTTTATAAAAAACTGGAGTTTTTTGCCACCCCAACTAAAATTATAGAACCA
>CAPQQE010000081.1 GCA_948687865.1 uncultured Bacilli bacterium | reverse complement strand
CTTTTTCAAGATTGGAGGATGGCACTCACATCAAATGTTCCTATAATAATTATATTACTTGTTAACATTAAGAACAAGCGAACAAATATTATTTTTGTGGCAAAGTTTTGTAATTCAAAGTATATATTAGTCAGTATTTATTAATTATTAGTTATAAAAGTTATTTGAGTACTGTAATATTTTATATTATCTTTAAATGAATTTTTGGATTTTAAATATTTTTCTTAATATTAATATTGACCAATCATATTTTAAATGTTAAAATTATATTGCAGTTGGAGAAATACTCAAGAGGCTGAAGAGGCGCCCCTGCTAAGGGTGTAGGGTGGGTAACTGCCGCGAGGGTTCAAATCCCTCTGTCTCCGCCATTTAAAAATAAATCCTATTTGGATTTTTTTCTTTGCAAAAATATATGAGAAAATATTCATATGTTATTGACATACATTTTTAATAGTGATAGTATATATATGAACGAATATTCATATAATAAAAAGGAGATATGTATGGAAGAAATAATTATAAATAAAGATATGGTAAATAAAGTTTTAAATAGTATGATTGATGATGAAAAAATATTTGAACTTGCAGAAGTATTTAAATTGTTTGGAGATAGTACAAGAATGAAAATCTTTTGTGCATTAAAAGAAAGTGAACTTTGTGTCTATGATATAGCATACATAACAAAATGTACACAATCAGCAATTTCACATCAATTAAAACTATTAAAGGATTCAAATTTAATTAAGTCAAGAAAAGAAGGAAAAGTTGTATATTATTCACTTGATGATGATCATGTAGAAGAAATACTTAAGAAAGGACTTGATCATATTGAAGAAATATAAATATAATATAGTAAATTTGGATTGTCCAAATTGTGCTCATAAGATAGAGGAAAGATTAAAAAAAGAAAGTAATCTTAGTGAAGTAGTAGTAAATTTTTCTAAATTAACACTAACATTTTTATCAGAAGAAGATATTAAAAAAGAAAAAATAAAAGATATAATTCATAAAATAGAGCCTGATGTTATGTTATTGGATGAAAATCAAAATAACGAAGAAAATAAAAATTATAACTTATTAAGACTTTTAGTAGGGGTTATATTAGGTTTATTAGGGTTATATGTAAATTTTCCAAATAATTTAATAGATAGAGTCTTAATAATATTATCTTATGCTACCCTATTATATAGAACTTTTAAAGTTTCTATTAAACTATTGTTTAAATCTAAAACAATCAACGAAAATGCTCTTATTACTATATCATCTATTGGTGCTTATTTAATAGGTAAACCTATGGAAGGTTTAATGGTAATAACTTTATATGAAATAGGTAAGATTTTAGAGGAAAAAGCAGTAAATAATTCAAGAAATTCTATCAAAGATTTAATGAATATAAAACAGGATTATGCTAATATTGAAAAGGATAAAAATATTACCATAATAAATGTTGAAGAAGTTAAGGTATCTGATATATTAATTATTAAAAAAGGTGAGAAAGTGCCAGTTGATGGAATTGTTATAGAGGGAAAAACAAAACTAAATTTATTTTCTTTAACAGGTGAGTCTGATTTAATTGATGTAAAAGAAAATGATGAAGTATTATCAGGTAGTATTAATGAAGGAAATATGATAAAAATTAAGGCTACAAGATTATTTGAAGATAGTACAGTATCAAGAATATTATCATTAATAGAAGATGCGAGCGATAAAAAATCAAAAACAGAAACATTTGTTGCTAAGGCTGCAAGATATTATACACCTATAGTACTCATTATTTGTGTAATTACATTTTTATGTTTATTATTATTTTCAAATTTAACTTTAGATGAATCAATATATAGATCATTAACATTTTTAGTAATATCATGTCCGTGTGCAATAGCAATTTCAGTTCCACTTAGTTATTTTACAGGAATAGGGGTAGCGTCAAAAAATGGAATATTGATAAAGGGGAGTAACTATTTAGATTTATTATCTAGTGTAAATAAAATTGTATTTGATAAGACAGGAACTTTGACAAATGGTTCATTTAAAGTAGTAAGTTTTAATATAATTGATGAAAAATATGATAAGGATTATATCTTAAATCTATATTTAAAAGCAGAGAGTTTATCTAATCATCCAATAGCAAAATCAATAGTAAGTTATATAGATAGAAAAGTAGATAATAAAAATGTAGAAGATTATACTGAAGTAGAGGGTATGGGCATTAGCTGCATTATAGATAATAACAAAATAAAAATAGGAAATTCTAAGTTTTTCAAAGATAAGTTAAATGATAATGGTAAGTTAGTAATTTATTTAGCAATAAATGAAAATATAGTATCAAGTATGATAATTGATGATGGTATTAAAGAGAATGTTAAAGATACACTAAATGAACTAAGAAGGAAGAATATACAAACATATATGTTTACAGGGGACTTTAAAGAAAATGCTTTATCAATATCAAATAAATTAGGTATTACTAATGTAGAGTATGAATTATTACCTGATGAGAAATATAAGAAATTAGAAAAATTAATACAAAAAGGTAATGTTGTAGCATTTATAGGAGATGGTATAAATGATTCTCCATCTTTAAAAAGAGCAGATATAGGAATTTCAATGGGATCAATAGGCTCACAAAGTGCGATTGAAGCAAGTGATATAGTTATAATGGACGATGATATTGGTAATATTATAAAAGCTATAAAATTATCAAATAAAACTAAGAGAATAATAAAAGAAAATCTAATATTTTCACTTGGAACAAAAATTATTGTATTAATATTAAGTATAATTGGCATATCAAATATGTGGCAAGCAGTATTCGCAGATGTTGGTGTAACAATTATATCAATCTTGAATACTCTTAGAATAATGAAAAAATAATAAAGTATACATTGTTATACTTTTTATTATTATAAGTCTTTATTCGACAATATATGCGTTTATATTGTAGTATATTTTATAAAAGTGGAAGGAAATAATTATGGATAATTTTAATATAGAAGATATTTATAGAAAAAGGAAAGAAGATTTGACTTTTGAAATTTATTTTTTTGATGATGTACAATATAATTTTAAATTAGAAGATATGGAAAAATTATTAGGAATTAGTGAGGAAAATTTATATACTTTTAAAAAATATTTAATTTACTTAGATATTTATAGAGTAAACTATCAATTTGCGCTTAGCTTACAAGAATGTATTAATAATTTTTCTATGGTTGTAAAAGATGATAAAGATAAAAATGAACTTGTTGATATGTTTTGTAAACATGAAAATTTATTTTGTGATGAATATCACATAAAACAAAAGAGTTTAATACCAAGTGAATATAATAACAGGATTTTTAAGGGAATTTTATAATAAATAGATAATATAAATATTAGGAGGATATTTATGTTATTGGAACTAAGAAATATAAGAAAAAGATATAAAATTTCAAAAAATGAATATCAAGAGGTGTTAAAAGGTATTAATTTAAACTTTAGATCTAGTGAATTTGTATGTATATATGGTGAAAGTGGTTCAGGGAAATCTACTTTAATGAATATAATAGGAGGTTTTGATAATAACTATAGTGGTAAAATTTTAATTAATAAAAAAGATTTAAAGACAATTAAACTAGATGATTATAGAAGAGATAGAATAGGCTTTATATTTCAAAACTTTAATTTAATTTCTAATTTAACTGCACTTGAAAATGTTATGATTGTATTAGATATGATTAAATTGCCTACTATTGATAAAATAAAAAAATCAAAAAATGCACTTAAAAAAGTAGGATTATTAAATTATATGAATAAAAAGCCTAAAGAATTATCAGGTGGACAAAGACAAAGAGTAGCAATTGCAAGGGCTATTGTAAATGAACCGGATATAATATTAGCTGATGAACCAACAGGAGCATTAGATGTTAAGAATGCTGAAAATATACTAAAAATATTAAAACAAATATCAAACGATGGAAAATTAGTTATAGTTGTAAGTCATTCTAATAAAGTAAAAAAGTATTCAGATAGAATTATAACCATAGAAGATGGTAAAATACTAAAAAATGAAACTATAAATAGCAAATCGATAAAAGTTAAAGAAAAAAATTATATAAAAAGAGATCTAAATTCTAAAACATGTATTAAAATTGGATTAAATAATATACTTAAAAAGAAATATGTTACTTATCATTGCATCATCAATAGGTATAATAGGTATACTTTTAAGTTTATTTATTGGAAGTGGTGTTAAAAAATATATAAATAATGAAATAAAAAATAACATTAATCCACTTCTTTTTAGTGTAAGTAGTATAAAACATAATCAATTATATGATATTAAATATTATACGAATGAAGATATAAGAAAAATAAATGAAGTAAAAAATATTAAAAAGATTACAAAAGAGGCTTCACTTCAAACTGCATATATAATATATAATGATAAAAAATACGATTTAATAAGTTTATCTAGTTATTCAAATATGAAAAAGAAGAGTATTAAAGAAGGAAATATTATAGATAAAAATAAAATTGTAGTTAGTGAGTATTTAGCAAATAATATATTAAATAATAAAAACATAATAGATAAAGAAGTTAAATTATATTTACTTGATACATCAGAAAAAGAACCTATACTAATGAATAAAAAATTAAAAGTATCTGGTATATACAAAAATGGTAAAATTGATTTAATAAACAATTCAAATTTTGCGTATTTAACTTATGATACATTATATAATATTTATAAAGAATTTAATAGAGTACTAAAACCTACAGAGATAAAAATAGAAATTGATAATAAAGATAATATTCATAGTGTAAAGAAGGAAATGAAAAAACTGGGTTATAACTTAACAAATGTAAATGAATATACAAATACTATATTTAAATATCTTGATATGGCAACTTTTATATTATCAAGCTTTTCATTTATTTCACTTATAGTATCATGCATTATGATAATTATAGTGTTTAATATAAATGTAATAGAAAGAACAAAAGAAATAGGAATATTAAGAGCACTAGGTTTTAGAAAAAAAGATATAAAAAAGGTATTTCAAACAGAGGCAATTTTAATAGGTATATTAACTGGAATATTTTCTTCAATAATATCATCTTTATTAGCTAAAATAATAAATATTATAATTAATGATAAATTTAAAATAAATATAATTGATATAAATATAAAATTTTTATTATTTGGAATATTAATAAGTGTAGTAGTTTGTTTTTTAGGATGTATTATACCTTCGAAAAAGGCTTCTAACTTAAATATTATTGATTCACTTAGATATGAATAAATTAGTTATATGAAAAAACACAAACTCGTGTTATAATAATACTGGGTGAAAAAGGTGAAAAAAATAGGAATTATTGGAATAATTGTGTTTTTTATAGATAGGATAGTAAAACTATTAATTACTGATAATTTTGAAATTAATGTAAGAAATAAAGTTATTAATAATCTATTATATATAACTAATTGTCATAATAAAGGTGCTGCTTTTTCACTTTTTTCTGGTAATGTTATATTTTTAATATTTATAACATTTATCATATTATTTTTAATATATAGAAATGTTACAAAGAAAGATATAAGTAAAATTGAAGTAATATCATATGGAATACTATTAGGTGGAATATTAGGAAATTTATTTGATAGACTATTTTATGGATATGTTATTGATTATATAGATTTTATAATATTTAACTTTGATTTTGCTATTTTTAATATAGCAGATATTTGTATTGTAGTTGGTGCTTTATTACTTATTTTCTTTGAAGGAAGTGATAAAATTGGAAGAGAAGATATATCTAGAAGTTAATATAGATAAGCAAATTAGGATAGATAAGTATTTATCTGAACTAAAAGAATTAGACTTTTCAAGAGCAAAAATTCAAAAATTAATAGATAAAGATTTAATATTAGTAAATGGGAAAAAAATTAAAAATAGTTATAAAGTATCTAATAATGATAAAATTGAAATAACTGATATAATAGAAGATAGTGATATTGTTCCTACTAAAATGGATATTGATATTGTATATGAAGATAATGATATAATAGTTATAAATAAAAAAAGTGGAGTAGTAGTTCATCCGGCACCTGGGAATTATACTAATACACTTGTTAATGGTTTATTATATTATAACAAAAATTTAAGTACAATTAATGGCAATTTTAGACCTGGGATAGTTCATAGAATAGATAAAGATACTAGTGGATTATTAATAGTTGCCAAAAATGATAAAGCACACAAAATACTTTCTGAAAGTCTTAAAAATAAGGAAGTAAAAAGAAAATATATAGCTCTTGTTGAAGGAGTTATAAATCATGATACGGGTCAAATAGATGCACCAATAGGTAGAGATTTAAATGATAGAAAAAAAATGTGTGTTACTAGTAATAATTCAAAAGAGGCAATAACAAATTTCAAAGTATTGGATAGATATAAACATTCAACATT
>CAPQQE010000080.1:514-6617 GCA_948687865.1 uncultured Bacilli bacterium | reverse complement strand
AATTATCAAAAGAAAAATATTCTTTATCTATAAAGTATTCTTTTATTCCATCCTTATAATCAATATAAACTTTTGTTATAAATGAATTTTCTTTAACAAATAAATTTAGCTTTAATTTAAAATTTCTTATTGTTAAATTTTCATTATTAAATAATAATTTATAATGATTATCATTATTTTTATTTTCTTGAAAAACACTAGAATATTTATTATAATTACTTGATGAAAAAATTAATATAGTAAGTAAAATAAAAATAATAATTATTGTGAATATTTTTTTCATTACAACCACCTATTTTATTTTCGACAAAATTTATCTTTTTATTCACAAATTATTATTATATTTTTAATGTAATAGTTTTAATTTTTTTATAATTTTAATAAAATTTTCTATTATAGATTGGATTTTTGTTATCATAATATTTATATTAATAACCACCATCAATTTTTATGACTTCATCATTTATAAATTCTGCATCATCACTTGATAGAAAGTAAATTAATTTTCCAATTTCACTTGGTTCTGCAAATCTATTTTTATAAATCTTTTTTGTTTCTTCTTCTATTAAATCCTTAGGTAACTCTTTATTCATTTCAGTATTAACCCATCCTGGTGCAACACAATTTACATTAATATAAGGCGCAAATTGTATTGCTAGATTGTGTGTTAAATTGATTAACCCTGCCTTTGACGCATCATAATCTATACTAGTTGGAAAAAATGCATTTATTCCATTTGTACTAGATACATTTATTATTTTTCCACTCTTTTGGTTAAGCATAACTTTACCTACATATTTACTTACAATAAATGGAGCAATTAGATTTGTTTTTAAAGTCTTATCCCAATCTTCAACTGTCCTGTATTCAAATTCTTTACCTATTGCAATTCCAGCATTATTTACTAAAACATCAATATGACCAAATTCATTTATGATAGTAGCATTTACCATATTTTTTACTTCATTTTCATTTGTTACATCCGCTTTAATTGCTAATGCTTTAACATTATACTTTTTTTCTATATCCTCTTTAAGTGCCAATGCAACATTATCATTTTTAACATAGTTAATAACAACATTATACCCCCCACTAGCAAATTCTATAACGGTAGCTCTCCCTATACCTCTTGAGCCACCTGTCACTAATACAACTTTTTTATCCATAATTTCCTCCTATATCTATCTTACATCACAGTTTATCACTTTATAGTTATCTTATCAATACTCACTATACCATAAATTAATATTTTATTAAAAGAAACTCTCTTTTTGATATGCTTTACCAAATTTACTTGGAGTAAAATATTTTACTACTCCATTATCATTAACCGAAAATATATGTAAACAAAGTACCTGGGCTACTTCTTTGGGTATTCTTCTTAATGCAACTTGAGCAGACTCCCAATATAATCCTAAACCATATTTATATGCATGATTGATTCCAGATATTTTTCCATCATATTTAGATATAGAATATCTTTTAACATCCATTCTAGTTACTATTTGACCTAAAGCATTTAGCCAACCTTCTTTATTAATTGAAGAGGCAGATTTAGCATACGATTTACCCTTACATTCGATAAAAAAATATTCACTATTTCTTTTTCCACCAACTAATTTAATATCAACACCATGTTTATGAAGATCTGATTTTACTGTTTTCTCATGATGCCAATTTCCATTAATCTTGCCTTCCATAAATTCAATAATTTTATCAACAACAAATTCTTCTGTTATTTTTTCACTAACCATAACTATACGTATCTCCTTTTACTACATAATTTTAATTGCTTATGGGATATCCTAATCTATATTATTTAAAGCATTAATATATTTATTCAAGTATTTATTTCTATCTTTTGAATTATATTGCATAATAAATCTTGGATGTTCTAAAGCAATAATCTTATCAAAAAATTTGTATTGTTCATTAATTTTTTTTAAAAATTTAAAATTTTCTCCACTACCGATACAATAGCATATGGATGTTTCAATTCCAAAAGTAATCTGTTTTTTTAAAGATTCAACAATAAAATTGTAGAGAAGATTCTCCAATTTTTTATCTTCATAATAATTTGTATTTATCTCATTTCCTTTTGAATTTATATTTACTATACCCAATGGACATACAAAACTCATAAAAAAGTCCCTATAAAATTTTTCACAACCACCATATTGTTCCATAACATCATACAAAAAATTAGAAGATGATTTATTTATATAAAAATTATCAATCATAATACCAGTTTCTTTATAAAGATGACTTGCATCTTCAAAGGGAATACCTGTTGTTGATGTTCCTTTTCTTGCTGGTGAACTACCAAGTATTAAATATCTTTTATTATGATCATTATAATACTTTTTATAAAAAGCATTCGTAATTTCTTTTATTTGTTCTTTATTTTTATCATTAAATGGGTTACTAATGCTATAATTACCAAATAATTCTAAAGATATATTAGCTAACCATTCATTAAATTCTAGAACACTATCTGAAAAAGTTTTTTGTTTGTCCATATTATTAACTCTCTTTTTTACACCAAATTCTATCCAAATTAATCTTTTCTTTATCTTTAAAAGCTTCTAAAAGATTAATATTATATGAATTACATATTGCAAGTAAATATATAAATACATCTGCAATTTCATGTTTTAAACAGGATTCATATTCTTTTTTTATGTCCATCTCCATATTTTTTTCTGTTTTTCTAATTTCCTTTGCTAACTCTCCAACCTCTTCAGTTAAGTAGCAAAACAGTTCTAAAGGAGTATTATTAAAGTCATTTACTTGCATCATTTTAGTAATATATTCTTGAATTTCATTTAAATTACTATTGGAATTTATCTGATTAAATTCATTAATTAGCTTTTCTTTTTTCATTTCAATTTTTCTTCCTTCTTATAATTAATATAATGTGGTATGTTCTTACCCTCATTATAATAGTTATTTATACCAGTTTCTCTAATTTTATTATTTCCATTTAGCCACTTTTGAATAGTAGATTCTTTAAATATACTTTTATTAACTTTATTACAAGGAAATTCTTTACAATCAGCACAAAAATCCACATTATGCTCTTTGGCACATTCAGGTATAAAACAATTTTTTATACTACAGCCATTTGCTCTGCCTTTTCTACAACCATCACATTTTGGATATGCATATTTTTTTAATTTCTGACTAAATAATTTAAATTCTTCTAATTTATGAATATATTGTTTCTTTAGGTTCTTCTCTAAAAATTCTTCATGCCCTTCTAATAGTTGTAATAATTCTTTTGAATGGTTGCTTATTTTGCCATATTTACATGCTGTACAGGTTGAACAAAACATAGAACATGGTGCAACTGAATTTAAAATTTCATCTTTTATTTTTTCTTCTATCATAAAATATCACCTAACTTCTTTTATAAATGACACCATGACAAGTATTTTATACTTACAACTATACTCTAATTTATTTGTCATACTGTCATTACTTACTGAAAAAAACTATTTTTTAGTCTTATTATCATCAATATGTGCTATTGCATATTCCATTTTTTCAATATCTTCATTAATGACATTGCCCATATTTTTAAATGCTTTATCTACTTTATTTTTTTCAGTTTGTTTTAATTTTTCATATTTTTCTGTCTTCTTATAATCTTTATTATCTATAAAATCTAACAAAAATTCTTTAGCAAGAACATCATATTTGAAATTTTTTATATATTCATCTATCAAAGTAATTGATAAATCGTCATTTTTAATTGCAATATTTGTATAAATTTTGTTATCGATCATTTCAATTTCTTCTTTGGTATAATCACATAATTTCATTAATTTTTTTACATCAATACCTAATACCATAGATAATTTTCTTAAAGATAACACATTAGGTTTCTTTCTTTCACCTTTTTCTATCTTTGCTAATGTATTATTATCTATGCCTGTTCTTCTAGATAGTTCTCTTTGCGATATTCCTATTTTTTCTCTAGCACTCTTTACTACACTGGCTAAAGTTTTATCTTCCACTTTATACACCTCATTTACTCATCTATTACCATTTTAACACAATTTTGATTATCAAACAATATTTTTGTGAGTTTTAATCACAAAATGTATTGACTTAAATTAAATCAGTATGATAATATATTATTGTGAGTATAACTCACATATATAATTCTTTTCTTTATTGGTAATCCATATACATAGATATTTTTATATCTAGAGTCTAGATGAAAGGAGGAATACTTAATATGGATGCTAGAGAAACATTAAAACTTATTTCCAAGCAATGGTGTAATCTTAATGATTTAATGCTACTTGCTGAAATAGGTAAAAATAATGCAGTGAAACTTAGGAAAGAGATAAAACAGGATTTAATAAATCAAGGATACACTCTTCCTAATAACAGATTACCAATGATTGAGGTCGTTAATAAATTAAAAATAAATATTAATTATTTAGAAAAAATGGCTAAAGAAAATTTATAGAAAGGAATTATATGAAAACAATAGAAGAATTAAGAAGTAGTATTGTCGATATGAATTATATCATTCAGGATATGATTCGTGAAAATGGTTTATATTGCTTACTTGGAGAAGCCAAAGTTGGTAAATCCGCTATGGCTCTTCAAATAGCAAATTCTATTTGTAATGGTATTCCTTTTCTAGATTTAAAAACAAATAAAACACCAGTGCTTTATTTAAGTACAGAGATGAATCCTAGTGAGACAATAAGTCGTATAAATCTTATGAATTGTAAATTAAATAGTAATGATTTCTTTTATACTTATCCAGAAGAAAACTCTACACAACTTAGTATTATTAAAGTTGAAAAAGAAATTATGAACTTTTCTGAAAAACATAATGGAAAACTTATATTTATAGATATGTTTAATGGAATTAATTTTGGTTATAACTATGATTTAAATAATTATCAAGATATGAGTCAAAATATATTTCCACAAATTAGAAATCTATGTAATAAATATAATGTTTCTATTATATTAGTTCATCATTTAAATCGTAAAGGTAAATCTTTAGGTAGTACAGCAATAGATACTTGTGTTGATGGTAAAATTGCTCTTAAACAAGATGAGAATATTAAATCAACATTCTATCTAAAATACGAAAGCAGAGATTATCCAAGTAAAGACTATATTTTGAAAAGAGATAATCATCTAATACTTATGATTGATGAAGATACTGAAGATAAATTAAATGATAACTTAATACAATTCTTAAAATATGCGATTAAAAAAGAAGAATTTACCTTTAAAATATCAGAAATGGTAAGTAAATTAAATTTAAATATTACTCCACCTGTATTTGGTAAGTTACCTGCCAATAATAAAGAGAAATTAGAAAAATTAGGACTCACCATTAAATCTAAAAGAACTGCAACAGATAGAATTTATACTGCTATATATAAGGAACCTATACTTGAAAGTAATAATTTCGAGGAGGAATGATTATGGCAGTTAAACAATTAGAAAAATCTGAATGGACTAAAGATGGTCGCAAATGGATATTTTATGACTATGTAAAAAATTTAGATGGAACTAGAAGAAAATATAAGTCAAAGAAGTTTTTTACAAAACTAGAGGCATTAAAAGCAGAAAGAGAGTTTTTAACAACAAATACTGAACGAGCAGATAAAGATCGTAATATGACTTTTAAAGATTTATATACTCTCTTCTATACCTATAAAGAAGATAAAGTAAAATTTACTACTTTAAAAACTTATAGAGATAGACAAAAATTCTTTAAAAATCTAGAAAATGTTAAATTAAAAGATTTTAATATAGAACACTTTGAAAAATGGAAGAAAGAGATTAATTCTTATGGTTACACAACAAATCATAAAAATCATCTATTTAAATTCTTTAAGGAATTATTGAACTATGCCACTAAGTGGTACAATTTTAATTTCACTGCAACTTACAATAAAATGACTAATTTTACGAATCCAAATGAAATACCAAAAGAAATGTTATTTTTTACTTATGATGAATTTAAAAAGTTTATTTCAGTAGAGAATGACATATTATTTAAAACTATGTATGAAACTCTATATTATTGTGGTTTAAGACGCGGTGAACTTCGTGGACTTAC
>CAPQQE010000080.1:0-500 GCA_948687865.1 uncultured Bacilli bacterium | reverse complement strand
AAATGTGGTAGCTACTCGTGGTGATGAAGATAAATCATATATGGTAACTACTCCTAAAACAAAATCAAGTGTTAGAAATATTCCAATACCAAAAGTTTTATTAGATGACTTAAAAGAACTATATAAAGTTTCTAATAATCATTATGGATTTAATAATAATTGGTATGTCTTTGGAGATACTGAACCTATTACAAATGGTAAAATAAGATGTAGAAAAAATAAAAATTGTGAGTCGGCAGTTGTTAAACAAATTAGAATACACGATTTTAGACATAGTTGTGCATCACTTTTAATAAATAGTGGTGCAACTATAAATGTAGTTGCGAAATATCTAGGACATACAAAAATAGATGAGACATTAAACACATATTCTCACCTATTTAAAAATCAAATGAATGAAATAATAAATATTATCGACAATTTAAATTAAAATGGGTACCTATCCCAGTACCTAATACATATATGAAATGGCTTGGAGCCCTTGAAAACAAAGTATCCCA
>CAPQQE010000079.1 GCA_948687865.1 uncultured Bacilli bacterium | reverse complement strand
CATTTATAAGGATCTTTTTTATATTATTTATTAAATTATTTTTTATATTATCTATTATGGTCTTAATTTATTCATATACCTATCTTATTTTTTTAATAGAGACTATATTAATAATTTAATATATCCCTCTTAAATTTTACTTATCGCTTATAAAAATTCTTCTTTGATAATCTACTGTCTTTGTTTTAATATAGTCTAGGCTTTTTAATTTACTAATAGTATTTGATATTGTGCTTTTTGAAAGATTTAATCTTTTACCAACATAATCATTGGTAGCGAAACAATAACCTTTATCATTACTTAATGCTTTTACTAATCCATATACCACTTTATCTGTTGAATTTAATTTCTTATCTTCAATAACATTGTCTTTAATTACGATACAACCCATATATTATTCCTTTTAATATTCTGTTTGGCATAGGCATTCTCCTTTCTTAAATAAAATTCCAATAAAAAAACTTGCATAAATCATACAAGCAAAAACGAGCTAAAGTAGAAGACATTTATAGGCCAATATTTTAAACCCCGCCTTGGTGGATTTCTGAATCTTATATTTCTATAAGATTTGAGATACTAATCTAAATCTCCGAACATTTAGTGTATCTCCATATCTACTTATCTAGCAGATATGTATTTCATACATTCCTCTTTTATATTCCTTATATATTAGTAGTTTTAGTTTTTCTAATATCTTTAGATTATTTCTAAATCCTACATTAGTTATTGGAATATACTTTTGAATATCTCCTATATTGAAGTGGAATACTGTTCTATCAAATCCTCTACAATATAGATAGGAATAGATTTCTTTTGCTTCTGGTTTAATATTTTTATTATTCCAGATTACATGGTTTGTTAAATCAAGTTGTCTTATTTTTTTCATTCATATCTTTCCCTCCTTTCTGTATGTCCAATATACCGGACAATATAAATATAGCATTGTCCGAAAATGATGTCAATGCTTTTTGACCGAAAAACTAGACAATTTAGTAATTATGTGATAGAATGTAATTACTGAGAAAGAAATCTGCTAGTAATTATAATGATTTATTAGTAAAAAGGATGTGATTAAATGAACTCAGAAGAACTTAAAGTTTTAATAGAAGATGCTAGAATTAAAAAAGGTATTTCACAAAGAGAACTTGCTAAACAAACAGGTATTAGTAGAAGTACATTAAATGATTTAATTAATGGCAAAATAAAAAAAGTAGATATTGATGATCTACGAAAGATTGCTGAAACATTAGATATGTCTTTACAAAAATTATTAAAGACTGCAGGTTATGATGAAATGCTATTCTATTTTAATAAAGATAAATATGCAAATAAATCTAGTAAAGATTTAAAAGAATTAATAGAACAATATAGAAAATCTGAAATAGATTTATTAGATTTTGATTCTCAAAAGAGAAGAAAAATAAGTGATGCAAGACAAAAGCTATTTTATACAATGGAACATTTACAAATAATGAAAGATAATAAAGATAGTTTATATACTATTGATAAAGCAATAGAAGATATAAAATATGCTTTTGAAGAATTAGAATTTGCTGAGCATAAATACGACTATAATAAATTACCGAAGCAAAATTAAAAATCTCTTTTCGCAAGATTAGAGATTTTTTTAAGAATACGAGGCACGTTTTGTTGCGAAGCAATGAAAGTGGCGATAGTATTCTTTCTTTTTTATGAAGTTGTAAAACAAATAAAAAAGGCATCATTACTACTTACAATTAGTTTGTAGTTATGATGCTCATCGGGTTTCAAAAGGGTGTCCCTTTGCACACTATTCCTAGTTGGCAAAATGCCGACTTGGTAGTGTGTTACTATCTTGTCTTAAAGATAGTTTTTTAAAAGTAAACATTATTCATTAGTATGTATACCAGTTTTTTCTTCTCCACCAAAAACATGTGCTTCGACATCTTTAAATCTATCTACTGATGGATCATATTGTGGTACTGCATTTGAAACATCAATTTCACTTACTGGTTTAGACATATCAGAAAATGCTTTTACAACTTCATCTTCTTCTGTTTTATTTTGTTGTGTTGAATTACTACTTCCAAATACAATGTCTAATTTTTCTTTAATTTGTTCTTTATTAAATGGTTTAGCAATATAATCTACAAATCCTTCACTTAAATATTTTTCTCTAGCTCCAGCAACTGCATCAGCAGTTAAAGCGATTGTTGGAATACTAAAGTTAGGTTTTTCTTTTAATTTTGCTATAGCAGTTTCACCACTCATATTAGGCATCATTATGTCCATTAAAATTAAATCATATTCATTTCCATTAATAACTTTATCTAAACATTCTTGACCATCATAGCACTCATCAATTTCAAAATTGAATCCATCTAATGCTCTACGAGCAACTTTAATATTTAATTTATTATCATCAACTATTAATATTTTCTTTCCATCAAATCCAGTTTTATTACTTTCTACTTTTGGTTGTTCTTGAACTTGTTGAACTGGTTGTTGTTCAATAGCTTGTTTAATAGGTGCAATGTTAATTTCTACTGTCTGATCAGGATTAGCCATTTGACTAATCTTTTGTGGTATTTGAACTACAAATAAACTACCTTTTCCAAATTGTGATTGAACATTAATTTTTCCACCCATCATATCAACAAGTGCTTTAGTTATTGCAAGTCCTAATCCAGTTCCTTCTGTAGTGGAATTTTTTTCAGCATCTAATCTTTCAAATTTAGTAAATAACTTATTAATATTTTCTGCTTTTATTCCTCTACCAGTATCTCTTACACTAATAATTAAATTACAAACATTATCTTTATTTATGCATTTTGTACTTAATTCAATTTCACCCTCATCAGTGTATTTAATTGCATTTGTAAGTAGATTATTAACTATTTCTTTTATATGAGTTTTATCGCCAAGTAATTCATAAGGAATATCTGGTGCTAAATTAATTTTAAAATTGATATTCTTTTCACCAATTCTAGTAGCATCTATTTTAGCAAGTTGCTCCACTTCTTTTTTATAATTATATTTTACTTCAGTTATTTCCATCTTATTACTTTCAATTTTATTGATATCTAAAATATTCCCAACAATTTCAAGTAATGTTTTAGATACTTCCATAATATAATCGGCATCTTCTACTATTTCAGGATCAGCTGTATCTTTGTGGCTTTGAATATCTTCACTAAAACCTACAATTGCATTAAGTGGTGTTCTTATTTCATGACTCATACTTGATAAGAAGTCAGATTTCGCTCTATTTGCTCGCTCAGCCTGATCTTTTGCAAGTTCCATTTGTCTTAACATTTTTAAATCAGGATTTTCGATTGTATGATACATTAAATATATAATAAATCCAAATACAGCATTTGTTAAAAGCATTTCAGGATGTGCTTTTTGTATCATTCCAGAAGCTGTCATTAAAATTATAAGAGCAATTATAGGAATATATCCTTTTTTATGAATATTTTTTAAATGAGCAAAAATTAATATACTCATTATTGCAACATAAATACCTAAAGCTATATAAACAACATTTACTGATGCACCAGTAGTATATTTAGCATCTCCTATTGATTTAAATTCAATTGGTAATACTAAAATTAATAAACAAACTAATACATTTATAAAAATAAATATATAATGAAGAATATTATATTTTTTTATATTTTCTTCTTCTGATATATCATCTTTAAATGTTGTAATAACAAATGTATAAGTCATAAATATTGCTAACCATAATATTAAACAAGTTAAGAATAGCTTTTGTACAAGAGTTCCTAGTGCACCTAAATCAACCGTTACTATAATTAGCAATTCAACTATCATTGATAAAATGCTAGCTCCTAATAATCTTTTGAAGATTCTATTTTCAACTTTATTTATCTTGTCTTTTCTTAAAAATATTATTGTTGTTACTATAGTATAAATCAAAGCAGATACTGTTAAAAATATTGTTCCTTTCACTCAATCACAACCTATCATAATACATTATACCATAAAAAAACTATAATTTTGCATTATAGTCTCCAATTTATTATTTTTTTAAAATTTTAGATGTTCCTTTTCTTTCTTTAACAAGATTATTTCCTAATTCTTCAAGTGTTCTAAAATCGTGTTTCCCGTTTGTTGTATAAGGCATTTCATCTATTTGCTCAAAATATGATGGTACTTCATAATCTGGTAATTCTTCAGTACATTTCTTTTCAATGTCAGCATAAACATCATTTATACTTACATCTTTTTCTAATTCAATAAATGCCATAGGAACACTTATGAATTTTTCATCATCTACACCTACAACTACACAATCTTTTACATAAGGTAAAGAAATAATTACTTCTTCTATAGTATCAGGCGCTATTTTAAAGGCATCTTTTTTTATTAATCTTCTATTTCTTCCTTTTGGAACAATGTATCCATCTGAATCAATTACACATAAATCTCCAGTTTTAACCCATTGTTTTCCATTTTCATCTGTTACTTTTATTTTAGCCGTTTCTTCTGGATTATTTAAATATTCTACAAACAAATTATCTGATGATATATATAATTCTCCCATTTCTCCTTCTTTTGCTTCTTCACCAGTTTCAGGATTAACAAATTTTATATCAACACCCTTCATTGGAACACCAATGCTACCAGGTTTATTAGCAAATCTTGGAGAAACAATAGTAGCTACTAAACATTCATTATTACCATATCCGTTTACGATAGTTCTATCAAATGCTTGTTGCATTTCTATTAATTCTTCAGCACTTATTTTATCTCCACCAGAAACAAATACTTTAGCTCTATCTATTCCAGATAAAACTCTATTTAATTCTTTTAATTTTTTCTTTAACTCTATTCTAGATTTTGAATCACTACATTTTTGTAATTCATCAATATCTTTTCTTAATTTTTTTAGTTGTTCAAATATATATCTATAATGTAATGGTGCTGCCAATGACATATCAAATTTACCTAAATCATTATAAACAGTATTTTCATCTACAAATGGAGTCATTTCTGCTTTCATTGTAAATGCCATACTAGCATAAATTGAATTAGCAAGTCCATATATTATAAATGGTGGAACTGAAACATGCATTGTATCACCTTTATAAAAAGGTAAATCAACATAAGCCATTTTTTGAATTTCTGAATTGAAATTTCTCTCAGTATGAACTATTTGTTTTGATTTTCCTGTACTACCACTTGATTGAACAATAAGTGATGGTCTATCTATTTTGAAATCAGCTGTACTTACACTAGCTGTATGTTTTCCTTCTTTAATAAAATCAGAAAATTTAACAAATTTGCTATCACTAGGAACAACAATTTTTTTACCTTCTTTTTTATCTTTTAAACCAGCAAGGACTTTAATAACTGGACTAAGATATTCTTTTGGAGAACATACAATAACTCTTTCAGCATTAATATCACCAGATATTTTCTCAACTAAAGGCAATAAATCTTCAAATACAACAACGGCTTTACAATTACCATTATTAATATAGTTAATTAAGTCTTTTTCCTTTACTCTTAAATCAATCCAGGACATTGTTGCCCCAATTTTACTTAATGATAATAAACATTGTTGAACTAAAGGCATACTTATAGTTAAAATTGCAACATTATCCCCTTCTTTTACACCCATAGCATTAAAAGATTTAGCTAAATCTTCAGCAGATTCAAATAATTCTTTATATGCCATAGAATTACCCATAAATCCTGTTGCCTCTAAGTCTAAATCATTTTTTGCTTCATCTGTAACTAACGAATACATCGTTTGTTCTGTATTAAATTCCTTAATAGGATTTTTTCTCCAAAATTTACTTTCCATATAAACCCCTCCAAATAGCAAAGCATTGCTTTTCGACAGTACTTATAATAACATAAAAACCTTATTTTGTCAAAAAACTGTAAACAAAAAATTACAATATTGATTTTATCTACCTAAATCAAAATCATCTTTATCGTAATCATATTCATCATAATCTCTAACTCGTTCTTTATAATAATCTGGTGCTTCTACATAATCAAATAATTCATCTTGTTTAGTTGTTCCTTTAGATATTCTTACAACATCTCCCATATCAAACTCACTATTATCATAACAATCTTTAACAACTTCAGCAGTTTCATCTTTAGTATAATCATTACCTCGTTGTAATAGTTTTCTTAAAAATTTCTTTAATAATTGAAATAGTTCATTTAATCTATAAATCAAACTTCTATTTTCTTGTTCTAGGTTTTGATTTTCATATTCTAACTTACTAATTTCTTTTTTATATTTTTGGTTTTCTTTCTCTAATGATTTATAACTATTAGCATAACTATCAACTTCATTAAATATAGTTTGTAGTTTAGGTTGTAATTCCATTACCTTTTTAGATTCACTAATAACATTATTCATACTATCAAAAGTTTCTTTTTCTAAAATGACATGCTTATTATCAAATGGTATTTTTTTATTTGTTTTCATTTGTTCTTCAAATTCATTCATTGCTTTATCTAATCTATCACTTTTAACATTTAACTCTTGATTTAATTTTTTAGTCATCTTTTTATATTCTTTAATTTTAATGTGCTCGCTATCACTACCTTTAATACCTCTTTCTAAATCATAACCTTTTTCAGTTAGTCTCTTATGATATTTGTCCTGTAATTGTGATAACTGAATTTTATCTTT
>CAPQQE010000078.1 GCA_948687865.1 uncultured Bacilli bacterium | reverse complement strand
CTATTGGAAAAGTTATATCATGCAAAGATCATCCTGACTCAGATCATTTACACGTATGTGAAGTAGATGTTAAAGATGAAGTACTTCAAATAGTATGTGGTGCGCCAAATGTAAGAGAAGGCATTAAAGTTATAGTTGCTTTAGATGGGGCAGTTCTTCCAGATGGAGTAATTAAATGTGGAAAAATAAGAGGCGTAGAATCTAATGGAATGATTTGTTCTATTAAAGAGTTAGGACTTGATAATAAATTCTTAACCAAGGAAGATATAGAAGGTATAAAAGAATTAGATGACTCAGCTATAGTTGGATCTGATCCTATAAAATATTTAGGATTAGATGATGAAGTTATAGATATAGATTTAACACCAGATAGAGCAGATTTACTTAGCATTATAGGAAATGCATATGAACTAGGAGCCATATATAATTTAAAAGTAAAAGATATAGAAATAGATTATACTGAAGATAAAGAAAACATAAATGATAGTTTTAGTATAGATATTAATACAGATAATTGTTCACTATTTTTAGCAAAAAAAGCTATTAATGTTGAAATTAAAGAAAGTCCTATGTTTATAAAAAATAGACTTATCGCATCAGGTATAAGACCAATTAATAATGTAGTAGATATATCAAACTATGTAATGCTTGAAACAGGACAACCACTTCATTTTTATGATGCTGATAATTTAGGAAATAAACTAATAGTTGATATGGCAAAGGATAATGAAAAACTAACTACATTAGACAATATAGAAAGAACATTGTCACCTAATGATATTGTTATAAAAAATAATAAAGGAGTAGTAGGACTTGCAGGTGTAATGGGAGGTCTTACTACAGAAATAGAAAATACTACTAAAAATGTAATTATAGAATCAGCTATATTTGATGGTGTAAAGGTTAGAAAAACAAGTAAAAAAATTGTTAGAAGTGAAGCATCTAACAGATTTGAAAAAGGACTTGATCCAAAAAGAACATATATGGCAATTGATAGAGCATGCACTCTTCTATCAAAATATGCAAATGCAACTATATTATCAGGTATGTGCAAATATGATATAACAGATGATTCGGATAAGGTAATAAATATAGAGTATCAAAATATAAATGATGTATTAGGTTCAAATATATCAAAAAAAGAAATAATAGATGTATTTACAAGACTAGACTTTAAGTGTGAAGATAAAGGAAATTATGCTACAGTTTATGTACCAAGTAGAAGATTAGATATAAATATTAAAGAAGATTTAATAGAAGAAGTTAGTAGAATTTATGGTGTTGATAATATAGAAGGAAAATTACCTGTATTAAGTGAAAAAAATAATGATTATGATAACACTATTAGATCTATAAGACATAAAATGTGCGATTTAGGACTAAATGAAACATTAACTTATGTTTTAGTAAATGATAAAGATGTACATAAATTTACTAGTGATAACTTTAAAGAACTAAGATTACTTGACCCAATAACAGAAGATAGAAATACTCTAAGATATAGTGTATTACAATCTTTATATAAAACTTATGAATATAATAAAGCTCATAATAATAAAGATATATCTATCTTCGAGATAGGAAAAGGTTTTTATGAAATGGGTGAAAATGAAAAAATCGCTGGTTTAATGACAGGTAAATATTATATGGGATTAAATAATACTTGTAATGTAGATTTTTATATTGCTAAAGGAATTGTAGAAGAACTATTAGAATTCTTAGGATATAATGGTAGATATAGTTTTATAATTCCAAATTCTATTCCAAATGAATTTCATAATGGGCAAGTATGTGAGATTAATGTAAATGGAAGTAATGTTGGAATACTTGGTAAACTTCATCCTAACATAACAAAAGACGATGTTTATGCATTTGAAATAAACTTAGATGAATTATTTAAAAATAAAGTTGGTAAAATGAAATTTAAAGAAATTTCTAAATATCCAAATGTAACAAAAGATATAGCATTCATAGTTGATAAAGATATAACTGCTTTGGAAATTATTAAAGTAATTAAAAAAGCAGCAGGTAAAATATTAAAAGATGTTAGTGTATTTGATGTTTATGTAGGTGATAAAATTGATAATGATAAAAAATCAGTAGCATTTAACTTAACATTTGAAGATATTACTAAAACATTAACAGATGAAGAAGTAATAGAAGTATTTAATAAAATAATAGATGATGTGCAAAAGAAATTAAATGCAAAAGTTAGAGATAAGTAGTTGACACATAATATATAAATTAGTATAATACATCTTGCGTAGGAGGGTTTTAAGATGACAGAAGAACAAGTTTCTGAATTAGTACAAAAAGATGTAACAGAAGTATTAAAGTTAGCAATTGAATTTAGAAAAATGCTAATTTCGGGATTATCATATGAAAAAATTGTAGATTTGTTAATGGAAGATAGAAGAGTATATGTTAATAAAAATATAGCTAAAGACGAAATAGAATTAAATCTTTCAAAATATAATACTGAAGATATAGATTTTACTTCAAATAGTGATTTAGTAAACGAAATTACATCGCTTTATTGTAAGGAAAATGAAGTATCAAGTATTGATACAAATATTAAGTCAAGAAAAGACTTTGATAATAAGAAATATGCATTAAGACTTGCATATGAAATGTTATATGAAAAAGAAAATACTACTTTAGATTAGATTTGATCTTTTCTAAAATAGTATTTTTTTCATTATCATTTGAATTTTCCCAAACTAACATAAAGAATACTCCAAGTCCAGGAAGTGTATCTTCATTATATTCTTTTACACTTTCATCAATTGCATTTTTAATTGTATCTTCATTATCATCTTTAAAGTTTTGAATAATATAGTCTTTTATGCTCATATAATCATATCCTTTCAAACTATATTATTCTCTAAAATTATTAATTTATTCATTTTATATTATCAATAAAGAAATCTTCAGTAAATTCTCTTTTTAATAATAATTCATAGTTTCTTTTACTATCAATTGGTTTTGGTAATTCATCTTCTTTTAGGTAACTAAATATATATGGTATATCAATTTTACCAAGATATGCTATTGTGAATAAGTTAAAACAAAATTTATCTATATTATCAATAATATCATATTTTTTTAAATACACTTGTTGTAAGAAACTAAGTACATCAAAGTTTAAATCTTTAATTTTAAAATTATCTAAATCGCATAATTTTATACCATTTTCATCTGTTAAAAAATTTTCAAGTTTAAAATCACCAATATATATATTATTTTTATTAAAATTTATTATTTTTTCTTTTAATTTTTTTAGAATTTCAACTTTATCTTTTCTTTTATCAAAATAAGATAAACATCCGATTCCATATGGTTCCTCTGTATAACCAACAAATTTACCATTAGATACTACTAAATGATTTGTTTTAACTTCATCTTTAAATAATGGATCATTATTAATTAATACTATTTTTTTCCTTTTATTTTCAAGTACTGACTCATCTATATTAATTACATGATCTTCATATTTTATTTCATTTCTAAATAACTTAAGTAAAATTATTTCATCATTTACTTTATAAAAATAAACAATACTTTCAATTCCACTACTTAATACTCCCATAATATTATTTTTATTAAATTCTATTATTTCCATATAAAACTTCCTTTTCAAGTATTATATTCATTATTTATATTTAGTCAAATTATTTAAAATATCTTAAATGTTTGATATAATTTGTTTAGTAGGTGATAATATGAAAAAGGTTATTTTAGTAGATGGTAATAATTTATTATTTAGAAGTTATTTTGCAACAGCGTATTCAGGTAATATGATGAAAAATAGTAAAGGTTTTCCAACTAATGGATTATATGGAATGGTAAATATGTTAAATAAAATAATAAGGGAAGAAAATCCAGAATATATGTTAGTGGCATTTGATAAAGGAAAAACATTTAGACATGATAAATATACTGAATATAAGGGTGGTAGAGATAAAACGCCAGAAGATCTATTAAAACAATTTAAAGTTGCTAAAGAATTAGTTCCACTTATGGGAATAAAATGTTTTGAAATAGATAATTATGAAGCTGATGATATAATAGGAACATATTCAAAAATAGTATGTAAAGATGATAATTTTATTGCTACAATAGTTAGTAGTGATAAAGATTTACTACAATTAATTAATGAACAAATAGATGTAAAATTATTAAAACAAAAAGACTATATAAGGATGAATGAACAAGTATTTTTTGAAAACTATGGAATTAAACCAATTAGAATGATAGATTTAAAAGGATTAGAAGGTGATCCATCAGATAACATACCTGGAGTTAAAGGAATAGGAGAAAAAACTGCGCTTAAGTTACTACAAGAGTATGAATCTTTAGAAAATATATATGAAAATATAGAAAATATAAAGGGAAGTGTAAAGCAAAAACTAATAGATGGTAAAAAAGATGCATTTATGAGTAAAGATATAGCAACTATATATAATGAGGTAGAAGTCCCATATACTTTAGAGGAATTAAAATATAATGGAATTATAGATTATGATGGATTAAGAAATTTATATAATGAACTTGAATTTTATAGTTTTTTAAAAGATGATAATGTAAAAGGTAGTAAAAAAGAAAGCTTAGAATATAAAGTTATAAAAAATATCAATGATATGAAGCTTAATGATAAAATAGCAATATATCTTGAATTAAGTGAATCTAATTATCATAATTCAAGTATATATGGTATGGGTATATATGATGGAGCAAATGCCTATTATATTTCAGAAAAATTATTAACTGAAAATAAAAATATATTAGATAATAAAGAAATATATACATATGATTTAAAAAAGACTATAGTATCATTAAATAAAATAGGAATTAAATTAGAAAATTGTGTATTTGACGCCATGATAGCGGGATATATACTAAACTATAATGTAAAAGATGATATAGCATATCTAGCAAATAATTTTAATTATGATATTACTTTGTTTGATAACTTCATAAAAATGAAAGATATAACAGATGATTCACTTGCGAATCTAACATGTAATAAAGCTAAATTTATTTATGAAATAAAAGACATATTTATGGATAAAATGGAAAAAGAAGAACAATTAGAACTTTTTTCTAATATAGAAATGAAATTATCTTATGTACTTGCTTCTATGGAGATTGAAGGTGTTAGAGTTGATACAAAAGTTTTAGATGAAATGGGAGAAAAAATAAATGACAAGATTAATAAATTAACTAATGAAATATATGAATATGCAGGTTTATCATTTAATATTCAATCTCCAAAACAATTAGGAGAAATATTATTTGAAAAACTTGAAATACCATATCCAAAAAAGAAGAAAGAGTCATACTCAACAGCAAGAGAAATATTAGATAAAATAGTAGATTATCATCCAATTGTTCAAAAAATCATAGGATATAGAACTTTAACTAAGATATATAATACTTATATAATTGGTATAAAAAATATGATTATGGAAGATGGAAAACTACATACAATTTATACACAAACACTAACTAGAACAGGTAGATTATCATCAATAGAGCCTAATTTACAAAATATACCTATTAGATATCAAGAAGGAAAAGAAATAAGAAAAGCATTTATTCCAGAAGAAGACTCAGTATTTTTATCAAGTGATTATTCACAAATAGAACTTAGAATGTTTGCGCATATGTCGAATGAGAAAAATTTAATAGATGTATTTAATAATAATCTTGATATACATACAAAAACTGCGATGGATATATATCATGTTAAAGAAGATGAAGTAACAAAAAATATGAGAAGGGATGCTAAAGCAGTTAATTTTGGAATTATATATGGTATAAGTAGTTTTGGTCTTGCTGAAGATTTAGGTGTTGACATAAAGACTGCTAAGGAATTTTTAGATAATTATTTAAAAACATTTCCTGGAATAAAAAATTATATGGATAATGTTATAAAAGATGCTTATGAAAAAGGTTATGTAAAAACCATAATGAATAGAAAAAGAAATATTGAAGAATTATCAAATACTAATTATATGATTAAGATTCAAGGAGAGAGAATGGCACTTAATACACCAATTCAAGGATCCAGTGCTGATATTTTAAAAAAGGCTATGATAGATATATATAATGAGTTTAACAGATTAAAACTAAAGAGTAAGATGATACTTCAAGTTCATGATGAACTTATATTTAATGTAATAAATGAAGAGTTAGAAAAAGTAAAAGAAATTGTAATAAAATATATGGAAAATGCATATAAATTAAATGTACCACTTAAAGTAGATGTTGAAATAGGAAATAATTGGTATGATGCAAAATAATGTAAAATATAAGTAAAAACTAAATATTAGGACTTATTACTTATATTTTTTGATGATATAATATATTTATATATTAAAAGAATAAACCTTAGGTATTATTTGACATTTATTTACAAGTGTGTTATAATCGCACTTACGAATCAGATAATATCAATAAATAGAGGGGGAAATAATATGAAAGGAAATTATATATTTGAATATTTAGATGAACCTAAGTTTAAAAAATGTGAACGTTCACTAAAAAAATACAATATGTTTGCATTTAAAAAATTAGTCTTTGAATTTTATCCAAAGATGAAAGAAGGTAATTTATTAGGTAACATTGTTTCTGAAAATAAAGAAATAAATACTATATCATATGAACTTACTTTACCAGCAGATGATTTATTTACAATGGTTCATGGAGAAATAGTATTGCATTATGATGTATATACAAATAAAAATATAATATTACTTAAATCATTAACACCTGAAGAATTATTCTTAGAG
>CAPQQE010000077.1:1588-6913 GCA_948687865.1 uncultured Bacilli bacterium | reverse complement strand
GTTAAGTTTGAACCAAATCCAAGTAAAGGATATGAATTCGTTGATGCAGTTGTTGGTGGTGTAGTTCCAAGAGAATATATACCAGTAACTGATAAAGGATTACAAGAAGCTATGGAATCAGGTATTTTAGCAGGATTCCCAATGATAGATATTAAAGCAACTTTATTTGATGGGTCATACCATGATGTTGACTCAAATGAAATGGCATTTAAGGTTGCAGCTTCTCTAGCACTTAAAGAAGCAAAAAATAAATGTAAACCAGTTCTTCTAGAACCAATAATGAAAGTTCAAATAATAGTTCCAGATGAATACTTAGGAAATGTAATGGGAGATGTAACAGCAAGAAGAGGACGTCCTATGGGTCAAGAATCTAGAGGAAATGCTCTTCAAATAGAAGCAATGGTTCCACTTGCAGAAATGTTTGGTTATGTTACAACACTTAGATCAAATACACAAGGAAGAGGAACATTTACAATGACATTTGATCATTACGAAGAAGTTCCTAAAAATATTACTGAAGAAATTGTTAAAAAAACTGGTAAAAATTAGTATAAATAAAGAATAATACTTGATATTTTTTCAAGAATTAGATACAATAATTTTGTACATTAAAAAAGGAGGAAAATTAAATGGCAAAAGAAAAATTTAATCGTGGAAAACCACATGTTAACATTGGTACAATCGGTCACGTAGACCACGGTAAAACAACATTAACAGCTGCTATTACAAAAAGACAAGCAGATAAAGGTTTAGCTAAATTTGAAGCTTATGCTGATATAGATAAGGCTCCAGAAGAAAGAGAACGTGGTATTACAATCAATACAGCTCACGTTGAATATGAATCAGATGCACGTCACTATGCACACGTTGACTGCCCAGGACACGCTGACTACGTTAAAAACATGATTACAGGTGCTGCTCAAATGGATGGTGCTATACTTGTTATAGCTGCAACAGATGGTGCTATGGCACAAACAAGAGAACATATCTTACTTGCTCGTCAAGTTGGAGTTCCAAGAATCGTTGTATTTATCAACAAATGTGATATGGTTGATGATCCAGAAATGCTTGAATTAGTAGAAATGGATGTTAGGGATTTATTATCTCAATATGATTTTGATGGAGATAATACACCATTCATATTCGGATCAGCTTTAAAAGCTCTTGAAGGAGATGCAGAATACGAAGCTAAAATTGATGAATTACTTAAAGCAGTTGATGAGTATATTCCAACACCTGAAAGGGATACTGCAAAACCATTCTTAATGAGTATTGAAGATGTATTTACAATTACAGGTCGTGGAACAGTTGTTACTGGTCGTGTTGAAAGAGGTCAATTAAAACTTAATGATGAAGTTGAAATCGTTGGTCTTCATGATACTAAAAAAACAGTTGTTACAGGAATTGAAATGTTCCGTAAACAATTAGATGAAGCAGAAGCTGGAGATAATGCTGGTGTATTACTTCGTGGAATATCTAGAGAGGAAGTTCAAAGAGGTCAAGTTCTTGTTAAACCAGGATCAGTTACTCCTCATACAACTTTCGAAGCAGAAGTTTATGTATTAAGCAAAGAAGAAGGCGGAAGACATACTCCATTCTTCTCAAATTATCGTCCACAATTCTATTTCAGAACTACTGATGTAACAGGTGTTGTTACTCTACCAGAAGGAACTGAAATGGTTATGCCTGGTGATAACGTTAACATGCATGTTGAATTAATTGCTCCTATTGCCCTTGAAGAAGGAACTAAGTTCTCTATTCGTGAAGGTGGTAGAACAGTTGGTGCTGGTATCGTTACAAAAATTGATAAATAATAATTAAGAAAGTAGTAATACTTTCTTTTTTTTGACTGATAATAAAAAATATCAAACTATATAATTAAGGTTTGATTTATTATTATAAGCTGTTGTATAATATATACTGTTAGGAGGTTTTATGAATATTAGTTATGAAATTAAAGATGATAAGGTTTTTGTATATAACGAAACACATCAAATAATAGAAAGAGAAAATAATAATTTAATAAAAGAAATATTGATAGAAGAGAATACTATTGAAAAATTAAATGAATATTTAAACATAATTGTTAGTACAATAGATTCTAATAATAAATGGATTAAACGTATGAAAAAAACTCTTCTTAAATTCATTATTTCCTCAGGCATTGTTACTTTTCTTGGAATGGCAGCGATGTTTGCTATAACAGGTCAGATTATACCTACTTTACTTATTTTTTGTATATGTAGTACCGCGTTTACTCCTGTAATTAATTTAATGAAAAAGAAAATAACAGAAGCTGTAGTAGATAGTATTTCATTAGAAAAATATGAAAGACATATAAATAGTAAGAAAGATGAATCTAATGAAAGACTTAATACTTTAAAAACTAATAAAACAGAAAATAGCATTAAAAATTCTGAAAATATTCAATTAAGTCAAATGGATAGATTATTAGATATTAGAAGTGATTTAGAAAGAATAAAGTCAACTAATAATATTGAAAAGAAAATTATAAGAAAATATGTAAGAAAAACATCTCAATAAGAGATGTTTTATGCAATTGGCTGATTTAACCAATCTATAATTGGATTTATTTTATTAAATGTTGTATATTTACGTTTATTTATAACTAAAGTAAATTCTCCAATATATTCTTCTATATTAGAAGCAAATCCTAGCTTAAACTGTGTTAAGCCATAGTATTCACTATTTTTATTAAAATCACCAGATATTCCATTTAGATGCATTCTGGTATAACCTTCTTTTCTATATTTTTCCATAATCATATACTTTATATAGTGATTTGGGCAATATCTTTTAAATTCTTCTTTATAACCATCAATTAAGAAAAATATTTCATTATTATATTTTATTATAGCATTTGCGCCAATAATAATTCCTTCAGGGTATTTCTTATATAAATTAGTGGAATTTATTACATTTTGCTTGAAGTTATTTAATAAATCATCAGATGCCATTTTTCTCTTAATAATATTACTTGTATTATTACTATTAATATTTTCCTCTAGTTCTGCATTAATTTCGTTGTTCTTTCTTTCCTCTTCTTCAAATAACATCTTACTTTTTTCTATGTATTTTGCAGTATCTATTTTGGCAAAATAAAGTTCTATCATATCTTCTTTTCCTAATATTTCCATCATATCAAGATAATAATTTAATTTTCTTGAGTGTTTTTTATCAATAAGCGAATAAAATTGTTTTACAGATTCTACATTTCCCTTTATTAACTCCAAACCCATTCTATCTGCTTTTCTAATTTTATTTCTTATTTCTTTATTAAATCTTTCAAATAATTTTTCATCTTTATTTGTAGTGACAACTGCATTCCATCTTGGTTTTAAATTCTCAAAATTTAAATTAAATCCACTATGCTCATATCCAAGATTTAATAGTTTCTCTATAATTGTAATATTATTTATCCCATCAATTTCATTTCCTTTTTTATCTCTAGATTTATGAATAATATAAGGATCTAATTTTAAAAACATGAAGTTTCTTTTATTTAAAAATTCTGTTAATAATTTAGTAAATGTTTCAAGTAGGTTAAAGTCATTAAAATCAATTAAATATCCTCTTGGGCAATATCCCCATTTATATCCAAAAAATACCTTATCTATCAATATTAAAGTTGCAGCTAAAATTTTATTTGTTTCATCTTTCATAGCAAGATAATAATCATCAAATGAATGTCTATCCATAAGTGCCCCATATGAGCCAGTTTGATAAAAATTTTTATTAGGATGATTTTTTGCATAATTATCAAATTCTTCTTTAGTTATTTGGACTATTTCCATATTTTGGACTCCTTTACTTACTTATTATAACATATTTATATTGATAATTATACTGTTAATTTACAACAAATTATTTAAAAAATATGATATAAAATAAAATTAATAGTATAATTGTATATGGAGGGGATGTACTTTGAGTAAAATCATAGAAATAAAAGCAAGGGAAATACTAGATTCAAGAGGTAATCCTACGATAGAGGTAGATGTATTAACTGAAAACGGATCATTTGGGAGAGCTAGTGTTCCGAGTGGGGCATCAACTGGAAGTAATGAGGCATTAGAGTTAAGAGATAATGATAATAGATTTATGGGTATGGGGGTTTTAAAAGCGGTAAATAATGTCAAAGATATAATTGCTAAAGAACTTTTAGGTATGGATGTTAAAAATCAAGAAGAAATTGATAATAAAATGATAATGTTAGATGGAACAAAAACCAAAAGTAATTTAGGTGCAAATGCAATGCTTGCAGTTTCACTCGCATGCTTAAAGGCAGCTTCTAATGAAGAAGATAAGGAATTATATGAATATGTAGGTGATGGTATAGAACTTCCTTATCCAATGATGAATATTTTAAATGGTGGGGCACATGCTGATAATATGCTTGATTTTCAGGAATTTATGATAATCCCACAAAATAAAGATTTCAAAGAAAGAATTAGATGTGGATCAGAGGTATTTCATAATCTAAAGAAAGTATTAAAACAAAATGGTTATAATACATCTGTTGGTGATGAAGGAGGATTTGCTCCTAATCTATCATCAAATGAAGAAGCATTAAATTATATAACTCAGGCAATATCTATGTCAGGTTATAAACCATTTATTGATGTTAAACTAGGTTTAGATGTTGCAGCTTCAGAGTTTTATAATGAAGATACTAATTTATATGAATTTTCTAATGGAAATAAGATGAATAGTATAGAGTTAATAGAATATTATGAAAACTTAGTAAATGATTATCCTATTGTTTCAATAGAAGATCCATTTGATGAAAGTGATTTTGATAGTTTTGCAAAGTTAACGAAGAAAATTGGTGATAGAGTACAAATAGTTGGAGATGATTTATTTGTCACAAATAAAGAATTATTACAAAGAGGAATAAAAGAAGCAGCAGGGAATGCGATTTTAATCAAATTTAACCAAATTGGTACCGTAACAGAAGCATTAGATACTATAAACCTAGCAAAGAAAAATAATTTTAAAACAATTATTTCTCATAGAAGTGGAGAAACAGAAGATACTTTTATATCAGATTTAGCGGTAGGTCTTTCACTTGGTCAAATTAAGACAGGATCTTTATCAAGAACAGATAGAGTATGTAAATATAATAGATTACTTAGAATATATGAACAAGTAAATGATTAATATAATATTTTGTCCAATTCACTAATATAATTATGTAGAAGGTGATATTATGGACGGAATATTTTTTTTACTGCTTGCTTTTTGTACTATATTTACAAGTATTAAACTATCGTATTATGGTGATATATTATCAAAACAATCAAA
>CAPQQE010000077.1:596-1515 GCA_948687865.1 uncultured Bacilli bacterium | reverse complement strand
GATATAGTTGGAAGCAATATGTTTAATATATTTATTTTGGCAGTTTATAATATATATTTCTTTAAATCAGATATTTTTAAAAACACTTCAAAAAGATATTTAATTGAATGCATTATTTTACTAGCAGATTACATATTTATAATATTAGGGTGCCATAATATTATTGTAAATGTTGTATCAATTATATTATTTTTAGCTTATTTAGTGTATATGTATTCTGTATTTAAAAATGATATTGAAGAAGATAATCAAACGACTTGTAAACAGCGATTTATAATTATTAAATTTATTATAACAGCAATTCTAATGGTGTTCTTAAGTGTATTATTAACTTATCAAGCGGATAAACTTGCTCATATGTATCCTAAATTTTCATCAAGTTCAATAGGAGCAATACTTCTAGGAATAACAACAAGTCTTCCTGAAGTAGTTACAACATTTGCATTATTAAAACTTAGTAATTTCAATATGGCAATATCTAATATGCTTGGTAGCAATATATTTAATTTTCTAGTACTAGCAATTTCAGATTTATTCATAAAAGATAATTATATATATAATTATTCAGATAAATATAGTATGTTTTACGTATTAGGTGGAGTATGTGTAACATTATTATTCGCATTATCCATTTCAGTTGAGTCAAAAAAAAGATTTAATTATTTTTTGATTTCTTTATTAATGATAATAATATATTTTATAGTATGGTATTTGCAATTCATATAAAATATGGTAAAATATTATTACTGAATGAGGAGGAATCAAGATGGAAGTAACATTATTAGTAATATCAATCCTATTAATAACAGTAGTTTTATTACAAAGTGGAAAAGCAGAAAGTGCAGGAAATATAATGATGGGTGGTAATGCTGAATTATTTGCTCAAAGGAAAGAAAGAGGATCAGAACTATTTTTAAGT
>CAPQQE010000077.1:0-572 GCA_948687865.1 uncultured Bacilli bacterium | reverse complement strand
AATATATGTGATAAATTAAATGAATCAATAAATATAGAACTAAAAGATGTATTAGATACATTAAGAATATTAGAAGAAAATTATGACATATATAGATCAAATAAAGATAAATATATGTTATTTGAAAATAGTCATTTATTAAAAGGAAGATTATTGGTAAATAAAAAGGGATTTGGCTTTGCAAATATTGATAATAGAGAAGAAGATATATATATTGATTCTAAAAATATGAATGGTGCTTTAAATAATGATATAGTTGTAATAGAAGAAATAAAAAGTAAAACAGGTAAAAAAATAGAAGGAAGAGTTGTAAAAGTATTAAAAAAAGAAAATAGTTTAATTATTGGTGAATATAAAATACTAGATGGGACACCTCATTTTTATCCAGATGATAAAAAACTTAGAATGGAGATAATACTAGATAATAAGGATTTAGATGATTTAGTTGATGGGCATAAGATTCAGGTAAGTATCATAAAAGAACTTGGTAAATATAAGTATTTAGGTGAAGTAGTTAAAATTATAGGTCATAAAAATGATCCAGGAGTAGATATATTATCAATAATATATGA
>CAPQQE010000076.1:4686-6923 GCA_948687865.1 uncultured Bacilli bacterium | reverse complement strand
CAAAGGTGTTTAAGATTTTATAAAAGTGCTGGTTTAACAGCATATGGTGTATTTGAAAAGGAAGAGAATTTGTATAAAAATATAAGAAAATACTTAGAAGATATACGTCCGGATATAGTAATAATAACAGGACACGATGCATATAATGAAAAGAAAGGTGAGGATTTTCAAACATACAAAAATAGTGATAATTTTGCAAAAGCAATAAGAGTTGCTAGAAGTTATGAAAAATCATATGACAAACTTAAAATAATTGCAGGTGCATGCCAATCTAATTATGAGGAATTAATAAGAGCTGGTGCTAATTTTGCATCAAGTCCAAAAAGAGTAAATATTCATGCTCTTGATCCTGCAATTATTGCTATATCTATATCAAAGACAGAAAATACTAAAGAACTAAATATAATAGAATTATTATCTAAAACAAAATGTGGAAAGGAAGGTATTGGTGGAATAAAGTCTTATGGTAGTATGTATGTCGGTTATCCAAGATAATGGTATATATGAAAGAAAATCTAAAAAACGAAATAATTGAACTAAAAGGAAAAAAGGTAAAGGCGATAATAGACGAAGGAAGGGCAAGAAAGAGGGAAGAAATCGGAATAGTAAAAGGTGCATACGATAAAGTATTTACAATAGAAATAAATGATTTGGTTTCATCATTTAGTTATTCTGATTTAATATGTAAAACAATTATAATAGAAAGAATATAATTTTTATATTACAAAAGTGTATTTAATTATACATATAGTTAATAATCTATTGCAAAAGTAAAAATATTGTTATATAATTAAATTATAATACAGCAGAAGGAGATGGTAATGATGAAAGTAACATCAGTAAAAGTTAAAAAAATTGAGAAAGAAAATTCAAGAATGAAAGGAATTGCTTCAATTCTATTAGACGATATGATAGCAATTCACGATATCAGAATTATTTCAGGTGATAATGGATTATTTGTTGCTATGCCAAGTAGAAAAGTTCCAACAGGTGATTATAGAGATATAGTTCATCCAATTTCTCAAGAAGCAAGAGATATAATTGAAAAAGCCATTATAGATGAATATAATAATGCAGAATAACTCCTAGAGTTATTTTTTTGTACTAAAAAGAAATTATTAACATATTATTCTAATAGAGGAGGATAATATGGAAATGGTAAAAGACGTAAGTACAAATTTAAATCATTCTTTTTCAGTATCAGAAAGAAAGAATATAATAATATCTGGTGTAGTAAAAATTGATAGTTTTGATAATGAAGAATTTCTACTTGAAACAGTGCAAGGTTATATGAATATAAAGGGAGAAAACTTAGAAGTAGTAAAATTAGATACCTATCAGGGAAATGTAACAATAAAAGGAAGAATAGATGCACTAAGTTATATAGATGAAAATGCAAAGAAAGAATCCTCTGTTTTTACTAAATTATTTAAATGACATTAATATTACAAATCAAATCACTTAGTTTTTCTTTTTTATATGGAATATTTTTTGCATTTACATACAAGCATAATTATAAGTTTTTGATATCAGAAAATTTATTTTTTAAGATTTTAATAAATTTCTTTTTTGTGCTGGACCATATACTTTTATATTTTATATTATTATCAATTATAAATAATGCTATCTTACATATTTATTTCTTTATAATGTTTTTATTAGGTAATATATTTTATATATATATATTTGACATAAAAAAAGTAAATAAAATTGACTTAAAAAAGTAGTGATGATATACTAAAAAACATAAGGTGGGGTACTAGTGAAGCAAAAACAAATAAAAAGAAAAATATTTTTTATCACATTAGTATTTCTCGGTATAGGGGTAATGCTAATAAGAAGTATTTTTACTACATCTATTCATACTTGATGAGTTAAAAAATAAAGAAGATGAACTTAATAATACCGTTACTAAACTTCAGGATCCAGATTATGTAGCAAGATATGCTAGAGAAAAGTATTTATATTCAAAAGATGGGGAAATAATTATAAGAATACCAGATTAGTAATATAAATTTTATTCCTTTATTATAGGAATAAAATTCTATTCATAATGGTGTTTTTTTGGTTGTTATGATATAATATTTGTTAAGAATTTATGAGGTACATATATGATAAAAAATAATATTAAAATTATTGATATGACTCCTATTATTAAGACAGATGTCTTTGTTAATGATGATTACCAAACAGCTATTTTAACTAATATTGGGTGTTATCTTAAATATAAACATAGT
>CAPQQE010000076.1:0-4676 GCA_948687865.1 uncultured Bacilli bacterium | reverse complement strand
AAGAAAAAGAGCAAAAGAATTATTAAATAGTAAAAAATCTTTAGATAGTAAAGAATTAAATAAGGTATATAAACCATAAATATGGTATGTAAAAAATATATTTGAAAATAAATCTGTTGTATTTTTTTTAAATTGTGTTATTATATAGTCGGTGAAACAAATGGAAATAAATCAAATAAATTCTTTAGTTTTAGCATATTTAGGTGATAGTATATATGAACTTTTAATAAGAGAATATTTTATTAATAAAGGTATTAATAAAGTAAATGTTCTTCAAAACAATGTTATAAAATATGTATCTGCTAAAGGTCAATCAAAAATAATAAATTATTTAATTGATAGTAGTATTTTAAATGAAGAAGAGATAAATCAAGTTAAGAGAGGTAGAAATTCTAAAGTATATTCACATCCTAAAAATGTGGATATTATAACTTATAAATGGGCTACTGCACTTGAGTGTTTATTTGGTTATTTATATATGAAGAGAGATAATAAGAGAATAGAAGAACTATTAAATATAATTGTAGGTGAAGAAATATGTTAGTATTTGGAAAAAATGTAGCAGCTGAAGTAATAAGTAGTAAAATAAAAATTAATAAAGCTTTTTTGTCAAAAAAGTTTGATGATAGGGGAATTATTAATTATTTAGAGAATAATAATATTAGAACTATTTTTATTGATAAAAAACAATTAGAGGATAAATATGGTAGGGGAACACAAGGAGTCGTTCTAGATATTGAGGATTATAAATACTATGATCTAAATGAAACATACGATAGTGATTTAGTAGTTATATTAGATCATTTAGAAGATCCACATAATTTTGGTGCAATAATAAGAACATGCGAAGCAGCGGGTGTTCAGTATATAATAATACCTAAAAATAGAAGCATATCTGTTAATTCTACTGTTATGAAAGTAAGTGCAGGAGCATTAAATAATGTTAAAATAGTAGAAGTAAATAATTTAGTATATGCAATAGAAAAACTAAAAGATAATGGCTTTTGGATATATGCAACAGATATGGATGCAGATAATTATACAGAAATTGAATATGCTCCCAAGACTGCGTTAATAATAGGAGCAGAAGGAACAGGTGTTAGTAAACTTGTTTTGGAAAAAAGTGATTTTGTAATAAGTATTCCTATGTATGGAAAAATAAATAGTTTAAATGCTTCAGTAGCAGCAGGTATATCTATATATGAAGTAATAAAACAAAGAAAGTAGGGATAAAGTGTATAATGGTGAAAATGATTATGAATTATTATATTTAATATCTGAATCAAATGAGGAAGCAAAGGATATATTCTTTAATAAATATAAACCAACTATAGAGGCGAAGGCTTCTAGACTTTATCCGTATATAAGAAATAAGGGTTATGAAAAAAATGATCTTATACAAGAAGGAATGATAGGACTAAATCATGCAATAGATGATTTTAAAGAACAAAAAAATGTTCAATTTAATACATTTGCTAATGTATGTATAGAAAGACAGATGCTTACATTTGTTAGAAATATAACAAGGCAAAAACACAAATTATTAAATGACTCTATTTCGATTGATTCAACAGTAGATAGTGTAGGTAGACCTCTTGGAGATTTGATATTTGATTCAAATAACTCAAATCCTGAAGAATCATTTATTAATATAGAAGAGCAAGAAGAAATAAAGAAAAGGGTAAGGGATCAACTTACAGATAAAGAATATGAAGTATTTGAATTAAGAATGCAAGGGTTCTCATATCAGGAAATTGCTTGCTTGCTTAATACAACAAGTAAATCAGTAGATGGAACAATTTCTAGAATAAAAAATAAGATAAATAATATAATAAAAGGGATTGACTAATCCCTTTTTATATGTTATATTTCTCGTAGATACACGAAATGTGTTTTTTATTTTGATTTGAGGATGGTATATATGGTAAAAATAAAAAAATTTATATCTGATATGAAGAAAGAACTTGACAAAATTAGATGGTGTAAGGGTAAGGAATTGCTAAAAAATGTAATAGTAACAATACTATTTATAGTATTTTTTGCAATATTCTTTGTATTAATTGAATATATTATATCATTATTAAGATTGATAGACTTTAGTAATATAGTAGAAAGAATAAATGACTTATTTTAGAGGTGTAAATTATGGAAGAAAAACAATGGTATGTAGTTAATACGTATTCTGGACATGAATCAAAGGTAAAAGAAAAATTAGATATGAGAATACAATCAATGGGTATGCAAGATTATATCTATAGAGTAATAGTTCCAGAAACAACAGAAATAGAAATAAAAGATGGAAAACAAAAAGAAAAGACAAAAAAGATGTTTCCAGGATATGTTTTAGTTGAAATGATAATGACTGATGAAGCTTGGTATGTAGTTCGTAATACGCCTGGTGTAACTGGTTTTCTTGGTTCATCTGGTAAAGGTGCAAAGCCATTTCCATTATTTCCTCATGAAATTGAGAAAATACTTAATAGTATGGGAATGAGTACCAAAGAAGTAATAGTTGACTTAAATGTAGGTGATAGAGTAAAAATAACTGATGGTCCATTTAAGTTAATGGTTGGTAAAGTATCAGAAATAGATACTGAAAGTAATAAAGCAAAAGTTAATATAGATTTATTTGGTCAAGAAACTACAGTAGAAGTTGATTTGACACAAATAGAACATGATAATTAATCACTTGATTTTTGAAAGTAAAAGTGATAATATAATATTCGGCTATGTATTTTTATATATAGATTGTTGGGAGGCAAATAAGTGTCGTTTGACCACCCACGAAAAAAATAATAGGAGGTGTTTTTCGTGGCAAAAGAAATAGTAAAGAAGATTAAACTTCAAATTCCTGCTGGGAAAGCAACAGCAGCACCACCAGTTGGTACAGCATTAGGTCCTGCAGGTATAGCATTACCAGATTTTTGTAACAGATTTAATGATGCTACAAGAGATAAAATGGGAGATGTATTACCAGTTGAGGTATTCGTTTATGATGATAGATCTTTTGATTTCAAAGTTAAAACTCCACCAGCAGCATTCTTAATTAAGAAAGCGGCAGGAGTAAAATCTGCGTCAAGTAAAGGTGCTAATGAAAAAGTTGGATCTATTACTAAAACTCAATTACGTGAAATTGCTGAAACTAAGTTACCAGATTTAAATGCTTATACAGTAGAAGAAGCAATGAGAATTATTGAAGGTACTGCACGTAATATGGGTATTGAAATAACTGAGTAGGAATTTTATCATATAGGGATTTACCTATGTGGGAGGAAAATCCGTTAAAACCACAAAGGAGGAAAGTAAAATGGCAAAGAAAAGTAAAAAATATATTGAAGCCTTAAATCAAATTGAAAAAGGAAAAGCTTATACAAAAGAAGAAGCTGTAGAATTAGTTAAGAAAATAAGTACTTCTAAATTTGATGGATCAGTAGAGGTAGCTATTAAACTAAATTTAGATACAAGAAAATCTGATCAACAACTAAGAGGTGCAATTGTATTACCAAATGGAACAGGTAAATCAAAAAAAATATTAGTATTATCAAAAACAGATCAAGCTAAAGTTGCAACTGAGGCAGGTGCTGATTTTGTTGGAGATATGGATTTAGTAGAGAAAATAGAAAAAGAAAATTGGCTTGATTTTGATGTTATAATCGCAACACCAGAAATGATGCCAATGCTTGGTAAGTTAGGTAAGGTATTAGGACCAAGAGGATTAATGCCAAACCCAAAAACAGGTACTGTTACTACAGATGTAAAAAAAGCAATAGATGATATTAAAAAAGGTAGAGTAGAATATAGAACAGATTCATATGGTAATGTTCATTCTATTATTGGTAAAGTATCATTTGATGCTAATAAGTTAGTTGAAAACTTAGATGCATTTGTAAATGTAATAGTTAAATCAAAACCATCTACAGTTAAAGGTCAATACTTAAAAAATATTTCTGTTGCGCCAACAATGGGTCCAGGAATAAAAATAGATTTAAGTTCCTTTGACAAATAAAATAAAACAGTATATAATTATGTTATCAAAAAGTTTTTCTGTACCTAAGACAGTAAGAGCGCAAGCTTAATATTTCTTACCGAGGACAATTACTTAATACTTTTTAAGTCTTTGTTCTTGTACAAAGACTTTTTTGATATAAATTGATAGGAGGATGAAAATGGCTAGTCAAAAAATAGTAGAAGCAAAGTCAAAAGTTGTTGATGAAATAGCAAATGTGGCAAAAGAAAGCGCTTCATTCATATTATTTGATTATCGTGGCTTAACAGCTGAAGAAACATCTGAACTTAGAAAAATACTTCGTGAAAATGATTCAAAGTATAAAGTTTGGAAAAATACTTTAACTAAAAGAGCAATGGATAGTCTAAGTTATGATCTTGGTAGTAGCCTAACAGGTCCAAGTGCAATTGCATACTCAAGTGATGCTATCGCGCCAATCAAAGCATTAAGTACTTTTGCTAAAGAGCATCCAGCTTTAGAAATTAAAGGTGGTATCGTAGATGGAAATGTTACAAGTTTAGAGGAAATTAAAGCCCTTGCAACTATCCCATCAAGGGAAGGATTACTTACAATGCTTGCTGGTGGCCTAATAGGAACAGTAAGAGATCTATCAATCGCTTTAAATTTACTTAGCGAACAAAAAAGTGAATAATTAATTAAAAATAAGGAG
>CAPQQE010000075.1:4627-6933 GCA_948687865.1 uncultured Bacilli bacterium | reverse complement strand
TTTTTACTATAGTCTTTTACCTTTTTATAGACTTCATTATTTATTAATTCTGTTTTTATATTTTCATAGTAATTCATTTTTATCACCTATAGTATTTATTCTCTATCAATTTAGTTTTTCCCCTGTAAATGTAAAAAAAGCAATCAATTTCTTGATTACTTTAAAGTTCAAACTGTGAATTATATAATTCTGCATAGAATCCTTTTTTATCTATTAACTCATTATGTGTCCCTTGTTCAATTATATTTCCATCCTTCATTACTAATATTAAATCTGCATTTTTTATTGTAGATAATCTATGGGCAATTATAAAAGATGTTTTCCCCTCTGTAAGTTTATCCATTGCCTTTTGAACTAATTCTTCTGTTCTTGTATCAACATTACTTGTTGCTTCATCTAATATTAAAAGTGGTGCATTATTTATCATCCCTCTTGCTATTGTTAAAAGCTGCCTTTGTCCTGATGATACACTGTCACTATCAGATAAAGTAGAATTATATCCATTAGGTAATGTCTTTATAAAATGATGTACCCCTACTTCTTTACATATATTTTTAATCTTATCATCACTTACATTCTCTTTATTATAAACAATATTTTCTTTGATAGTTCCTTCAAAAAGCCAAGTATCTTGAAGTACCATAGTAAATAGATTATGAATATTTTCTCTTGATAAATCTTTTATAGAAACACCGTCAATTTTTATATCTCCATCTATTACATCATAAAACTTCATAAGTAAATTTACCATAGTAGTTTTTCCTGCTCCTGTTGGTCCTACAATTGCAACTTTAGACCCAGATGTTATATTTGCATTAAAATCTTTTATTATCATCTCATTATCATTATAACCAAATTTAACATGAGAAAATTCTATATTACCTTTTACATCTTCTCTATTTAATACTTTAGTTATAACATCTTCATTAGTCATTTCATCTTCTTCTAAAAATTCAAATACTCTTTCAGATGCTGCCGCTGTTGATTGAAGAGATGTCATTGATTGAGCAATTTGAGAAAGTGGCTGTGTAAATAATCTTACATATGTAATAAATGCTACAATTACGCCAAATGTAATTATATCTTTTGATACTAAAAGTGCCCCAACTACACATACTGCTACATAACCAAAATTACCGATAAATCCCATCATAGGTTGCATTAAACCAGATATAAATTGACTCTTTCTATTACATTCATATACGCTCTTATTTAATTCATCAAACTTTTTATCAGACTCTTTTTTTCCATTATATACTTTAACTACATTTAGTGCAGAATATACTTCTTCAATATGACCATTTAATTTACCTAGTTCGGTTTGCCTTGCTATAAAGTATTTTTGAGATTTGCTTAATATCTTACTCATAAATATAAACCCAAATAAACTAGATACTATTGCGGTTATTGCCATAATGTAATTTGTATAAAACATCATTATCATCGATCCTATAAATAAAGTTATTGAACTTACTAAATTTGCAAGAGACTGGTTCATAGACTGAGCAATAGTATCAACATCATTTGTAACTCTTGAAAGTATATCTCCTGATAAATTATTATCGAAATATTTAAGAGGTAATTTGTTTATTTTTACCGAGATATCACTTCTTAACTTTTTTGCAAATTTATTAGCTACATCAGTCATTAATAGTGATTGTATAAATGATAATAATGCACTGGTCAAATATATTATAACTAGTATCATAGCTATATTTTTAATTTTCTCTATATCCATTTTTGGTTTTAATACACTTTGGATTGATTCTGGCATCTCATCAATCTTTTTATATGTTTCATTTATATTTAAACTAGCTCCATGATACTCATATATTCTTACAAAATTTAAGTTTATCCTGATAACTTATTGTCACATTATCTATTATAGTATTATCTGATAAGTTAGCTTTTGTATCATCTAAAATAATTTGTAAGTTGTTAGTATTAAGTACAATTCCTTTTTGCACTTCATCTGTTAAATCTGCAAGTCTATTAGGTGATACTAATGATAATATTGCACTTACCATTGCAAGCATCAAAGAAATTAATATAAATATTTTAAATGTCTTTAAGTTAAATAATAACTTAGATATTGCAATTTTAAAATTCTTTGGTTTTTCAAAGTTTGGTCCATGACCTGGTCCTCTTCTTGGAGCATTAGATTTATTTTCACTACTCATTTTCTAATTCCTCCTTTGCAAGTTGCGATAATGCTATTTCTTTGTATACACTGCAGTTTTTTAATAACTGCTTATGAGTTCCCATGCCAACACACTTTCCTTCATCTAATACAATTATTTTATCTG
>CAPQQE010000075.1:290-4617 GCA_948687865.1 uncultured Bacilli bacterium | reverse complement strand
GCTACTATTAGTATAGTCGCATCTTTTGTATACTTCTTCAAGTTTTTTCTTAAAGTAGAATCTGTTTTATAATCAAGTGCACTAAATGAGTCATCAAATATATAAATTTCAGGATCTCTTGCGATTGCTCTTGCAATAGATAGTCTTTGCTTTTGACCACCAGAAACATTAGTTCCACCTTGAGCAATATGTGAATTATAACTATCATCCATTTTGAGTACAAATTCTTCTGCTTGCGCAACGTTTATTGCTTTTTTAACATCATCATCACTTTTATCTTTTCCATTATCCCCATACATAACATTTGATTTAACAGTTCCATCAAATAAAATTGCTTTTTGTGAAACATATCCAATCTTATTATATAGAGTTTCTAGTTTATAATCTTTAACATTAATTCCATCTACTATTACTTCTCCATCTGTTACATCATAAAATCTAGGTATTAAATTTATTAATGTAGATTTACCACTTCCTGTTGATCCGATGAACGCTACCGTTTCACCTTTCTTTGCTTCAAAAGAGATATTTTCAAGTATGTATTCTTCTGCATCTGGGTATTTAAATGATACATTTTTAAATACTACAGTTCCTTTTTCATTAGAAGAACTTCCATCTATATTACCATCTTTAACACTTATATCTTTATCTAAAACCTCATTAATACGTTTAGCAGATACATTTGCTCTTGGAAGTATCATAAATATCATCGCAAGCATTAAAAATGATGAAATAACTTGCATTGCATAACTACTAAATACAACCATATCACCAAATAAAGATATCTTATCTGCCATCATTGCTTCATCTATTAATCCTGCGCCTACAAAGTATATGCTAAGAGTTAAAAAGTACATAACAAGATACATAACAGGAGATAATACTGCAAATGCTTTTTGGTTAAATAGTTGCATATTAGTTAATTCTTTATTAACTTCATCAAACTTTTTTTCTTGATATTCTTCTGCATTAAATGCTCTTACTACTCTAATACCAGTTAGATTTTCTCTTGTTACGCCATTTAGTCTATCAATTAGTTTTTGTACTATCTTAAATCTTGGCATAACAATTAACATTAGGATGAATACAGTTAAAAGTAATATTACAACTCCTGTTGCTGTTATTAAACTCCATTTTAAGTTCTTATTTAATATTTTGTTTACTGCCCATATAGCGGTAATTGGTGATTTAATAAGCATCTGTAGTCCCATTGCAATAAACATTTGTATTTGTGTAATATCATTTGTAGTTCTAGTTATTAAACTGCTTGTTGAAAAATCTTTTACTTCTCTCATAGATAGATTTTCTACTTTGTCAAATAAACTTTTTCTTGTTTTCATTGAAAAAGATGCTGCTACATTAGAAACAAAGTATCCCACTATAATTGATGAAATTAAACTTGCTAATGCACATAAAAGCATATAGCCACCTTGAGTTAAAATATCACTCATTAAGGCACCTTTAGTCTGAACTAATTTAGTTATTTCAGACATATAATCTGGCATTTTTAACTCAAACCATACTTGGAGAGCAATTAGTATAAAACTAATTATCATATATATCCATTCTTTTTTAGAAAAGTTTTTTAATAATTTAAACATAATTCCTCCTTGTTGTTTAACTTATAAAATTCTAATTTTGTTAGATGCATATCAATTATATGCATAAGAAAAAATAATGTCAATAATATATTAAAATTATATTTTATTATCATTATTTTTAGAAAATACTATATATTGAATTAAAATAGACAAAATCATTATTAATATATACTCAAAATAACTATATGTTCTTCTATTACCTTTATTAATAATCTCAAACATAATGTCTGATTCTTCTTCTATATCATTTATCTTAAGAATACCTGCTGGATAAAAATCATACTCTTCTACAGAGGATAATCCTACTTGTAAATTATTTTTGGATTTAGTATTAAGTCTTATAGTATAGTTACCACTATTATACTTTTTATCTAAATCAAATATAGTATAACCATTATTTGAAATATCTTTATTTAAAAACTCTTTCATAAATACTATATTATCTTTACTATTAGTTAATTCTAATACGTATGGTAAATTATCGTAATTATTATTTACTTTTAACATTAATTTAATTTTATTAAATTCACTATTTAATTTTAAACTTTGAGTTATCTCATTATATTTATTTAACTCTATATAAGATATCTTTTTAGATGTACTTTTTGAAACAATATTTTCTTTAACTGAAATTCCCGTATATTTATTAAAGTTTAATATGAATAAAATAATAGTTAAAGACATAATAATATATTTAAAAGTATTATTTATTTTATTACTATTTAATTTAAATATACATTTATCATAAGAATAACTGCTAATAATTATTAACCAAGGAAGGAAAGATAGTCCATATCTTGGACAAACTTCCCAAATTAAATAGAAACAAACTGATAAAAATAATGCTACTGCAATTACTGATTTTTTATTTTCTTTATAAAGTCTAATTAATGATATAATTGATAATACTAAGATACCTATTTTTGAGAATTGTAATAAATAGTTTATAAATATATTTTTATCTTCTAAAAGATATGAATATGATTTATTATAATCAGAAACTAAATCCAGATATTTTTGATAACTATAATCTCCTTTTGCCCATACTGTATTTAACTTAGATGGTATCATCGTAATTGGATTTATTTTTTTTATCCTATTTTTTATCTCATTTATATTTAAATTAATTCTATCCTTTTTATTTTTAGCACTATAACTTAATTCATAATCATCATGTATATAATAGAAATTACTTTCTTTATTAAATCCCATCATAATCCAATGCGTTACTGGAAATTCTTTATTTTTATTTGTATTAAGGAAAAATTTATCCTCTACTTTATTTATAATAAACATAGTCAAAATGGAAAAAAATATAATTGGTAATCCTTTTTTTAATATATCAATTATTTTTCTATTAAACATAAGATAAATGAAGTATGAGATTAATAAAAATATTAAAACTGCTCTTATTTTAAATCCAATAATTGATGTTACACCTATTAGAATTCCATATAATATATCAACTTTTAGCGATTTATTTTTATTGCTTTTAACAATTAAATAAAATAATATACTGGAAAAAGGTAACATTAAAATATCTGTATAATAATATGATACATAAAGATAAAATATAGGTGAGAATACTAAAATAAATAAACTAATTAATCCTTTATTAATATCAGAAAATTCTTTAACAGCTTTATAAGTAAATAAGGACATTACACATATTGATAAACTACTTATTATTGAAAATATTATATAAGAATTATTTGGAGATATCTTTTGTGCATAATATAAAATAATTAATAAAAGTCTATTATTAGGATAAACTGAAAAATATTCACTATTTATTATACCACCTGTATGATTTAAACTATTTATAGCTTTAGTAATATGCATCAAATCAACTTTTGGTACACTTTTTATTGTAAATGTACTGATCATCAACATTATAAATTGAAATAATATAAGAATAAAACATATAATTTTTTTATTTTTTTCACTAAGATTTGTAACATACTTATATAATTTATGTATTATTAATAAATAAGTAATACTACCAATAATTAAAACTAATGGATTAAGATAATTATAACTTCTATTTACACAAAAGAATGTAGCAGAAATGAGACTTATAAATAAACATATACTTGTAAAAATTAATATAAATTTATATACAATATTGAATATTTTACTTACTGCATTTTTCATAAAATTTCTATAAGATATTTTAAATATCTTTTCTCCATTTCCAATTTATTATTATATCCATATCCTTTCCGTATTCAGATATATACTTTTTATGTTCAATTAATTTCTCTTCACACCACTTTATCAATTTTTTTGTATCATTACTAGATTTTACATATTTTAATGCATCTATAATTAAGTTAAATGAAATCTATCTATTTTATTTTGAACTCTCATATCAAATGGAGTTGTAATTGTACCTTCTTCTTGATATCCATGAACATGCATATTTTTGTTTTCCCTATTATAAGTTAATTGGTGAATTAAAGATGGATATCCATGAAATGCAAATATTATTTCTTTATTCTTTGTAAATAGTTTATTATATTCATCATCTGTTAATCCATGTGGATGTTTAGTATTTGACTCTAATTTCATTAGATCAATTACATTTACTACCCTTATTTTTAATTTTGGTAATCTCTCATTTAATATAGATGTAGCTGCTAAAACTTCTAGGGTTGGTGTATCACCAGCACAAGCAAATACTATATCAGGATCATTTTTATCATCATTTGATGCAAATTCAAATA
>CAPQQE010000075.1:0-280 GCA_948687865.1 uncultured Bacilli bacterium | reverse complement strand
TACCTATTCCTTTTGAACAATGTTTAATAGCGTCATCCATAGAAAGCCACTGATAACTTGGATGTTTAGAAGCTACTACTACATTTATATAATTCTTAGTTTTTATAATATGATCAAATGTTGATATTAATGTATTAGCATCTACTGGTAAATACATTCTTACAATATCAGATTTTTTTGTTACTAAGTGATTTAAAAAACCTGGATCTTGGTGGGTATATCCATTATGATCCTGTTGCCATATATGTGATGATAATATTATATTAAGTGATGATATTTC
>CAPQQE010000074.1:5270-6951 GCA_948687865.1 uncultured Bacilli bacterium | reverse complement strand
AATCAAAATAAGTATTAGAGAAAATATCATAACTATTTATTTTAAGTCCTACAACTATAAAATCAAAGTCATAAAATGCAAAATATATACAGTTTCTTTCCTCATTTTCATAAATTCTAATATATTTTAAATCATCATCACTTACAAATCCTGTAATTCTATTATAACCGTTTTCATCTACTTCATAGGCTGCTCTTTTTTCGAATTTTTTATATTCTCTACAACCTGTAAGCATACTAGCCGCTCCAGTCATCATAAGAGATGCTACTAATAATTTCTTCTTATGTTCTTTTTTCATAATTACACACCACACTTACATCTTATTATATATAAAAATCAAAATAAATCAACATTCCAATATTTATAAAAAATATATTATGAAAATTTATCAATTAGTAATTTTAATTTATATTCACTTATATATCTATTACATTTATTTGGATTTTCACTTAAATTTATAAGTATATCTTTAAACTCCTCATTACTTAATTTTCTATTAAAATCAACCTCATTTATATTTAAATATATAAAATAATTTTTACTACCATCTATCATAATCGTTAATAATTCTCCACATTCTCTCCATAACACAATATATTCTGTATGCATATAGCTTTCATCAGTAACAATTACACCACTTGTAATATTTTGATCATTTTTATGCTTTGTTTTATTTAGTCCTGAATTCATTTTTGATTTATTATATACTTTTTTAGTTTTCGTATTACTACTTGCCTCTTCTTCAGTTGCAGTTGAAATAATTTCATAATTATCATTTTTGTTTAATTTATACATATCACTAAAATCAGTAGAATACTTTTTATTATTTATAATTATATTAGATTTATTATATTTAAAATTTTTATCTACACTATATCCTAAATAATAAGATCCTTCTTCAGAATAAATATATATGAATTTATCCTCATAATTTATAAGACTACCTCTTTTAACAGTATATTTCTTTTTTTCTTTTTCAAGATATTTTTTAAATTGAACTAAAATTTTATTAAATTCATTTTTATCTATAAAATCTATTGCTTCAGCCTCTTTCTTATTTATTTGTATAGTATTACTAAAATCAATATATCGTATTTTTAGAGAATCACTTACAAATTTATAATCTGTATGAATATTATCTGATATTGTTACACCTGTTGCCATGTCACCTTCTAATTTGTAAACTAAATATAAGCATTTTTTATATTTAAAGATATCACCATATTCTAAATCAAAACTTTTAATATATTTTTTAAGATAATCATCATATTTTGATAAAATATTAATTTTCTTTCTAAAAATATGATAATCATAATTATTTAACGTATTAAGTTTTTTAATGAATGTATCTATAGTAATTTCATAAATGTATGTAGTAATAGAAAAACATGTATTTTTAGTTAAATTACTATAATTTTTATTATCAACAATAAATCTTCTATGCCATTTAGTTGATTCAAGATTAGATCCTCCTTGATAACATAATAATTTATCACATTTATTTTCTAATACTAAAAATGGACCTTCTTTATGACCTTCAGGTAAAATTTTATTTGGATTCTCTCTATTGACTCTCTTTGCATATATAATATCCCCACTTTTTATATTTTTAAATTTATTAATAGCCTTTAGTTTACAAATTAGAAGGTGACATGGCAACAGGTGTAACAATATCAGATAA
>CAPQQE010000074.1:0-5260 GCA_948687865.1 uncultured Bacilli bacterium | reverse complement strand
ATATCTTTATTTAATATTTTTACTTTAGGTTCTATATTCGTTATATTAGTTTTTCTAAAATTAAGTTTTTGTATAATTTTTCCAATCTTTTGCAATATTTTTTTCATACTTTACATCCTTTGTAATTAAATATTATAAACAATAGATAAAAAAATTCAACCCATAAATATTAAAAAGGAGAATAATTCTCCTTTAATTTTCTGCTTCTTCAAGCATATTAGTTATAAATATTCCATATCCTTTTGTACAATCATTTACAATTACATGAGTAACTGCTCCTATTATCTTATCATCTTGAATTATTGGAGAACCACTCATTCCTTGAACTATACCACCAGTTTTATTTATTAATCTATTATCAGTTATTTTAAAAACTATATTTTTTGTTTCATCTTTATCATTTATTTTTTCTATTTCAATATCATAACTTGAAACTTCTTCTTTATCTAAAACTGTTAGTATTTTAGCACTTCCTATTTTTATATCATCTTTAGTTGCTACACTATATAATTTATTAACATCTACTTCCTTTTCACCAGGATTCCCATTAACAGACTTATTTATACCTGTAATATAAGAATAATATATTGAACCATCGTTTATATTTAAAACTTCATTTGTATTTTTATCTGCTATTTCATGGCCAAGTGCACCAAATTTTTTTGTATTTGGATCTATGAATGTAAGCGTACCTATACCATTAATAGTATCCTTAACATATAAACCTGTTTTATATTCTCCATTTGATTCAACTAATTCTAAAGAACCTGAATAACTTCTTCCATTTCTATTATATTCTATGTCTATTTTTGTCTTATCATCATCTTTGTTTATCTCATTAGTAAAATCATTTATGCTATTTATATTATTATTATTTACTTTAGTAATATAATCTCCTGCTTTTATTCCTGACTCATTATTTAGTGATTTTCCATTTATTTCATATAAACCTACAACTAATATTCCTTTAGTTTTAACTTCTATACCAATATTATTTCCACCAACTATTAATTTATCTGAATAAGCATATACATTTATTGGTATACTAAGTAATGTAATTAGAAGCGTTAAAAAAAATTTTTTAAATTTCATAATTAAGCTCCTTTGTAATTCGAACTACATTATTATTATGGAGTAATGATAAAAATATATTTGTATAAAAAAATGGAAGTTATTTTTCCATTTTATGGTATTAATTAATTGTTAATCTCTTTATTTTACTTTTATCATAATCTAAATATTTTTTATTTATTTCAAAATTAAAATTATGTTCTCCATTATATATTTTGCTATTAGTATTACCAGTTTTTAGTAATATATTTTTATCAAATAAAGGTTCTAATAATAATTCATGTATGTCTTTCAAATTTCTGTGCTCATTGAATCTTTTATAAAATGCATTAAATGATTTTAAATTTTTATCAGATTTCATTGATAATATATAATTTAATGTCTCTCTTTCTTCTAAGCTTAATTTTTGAGATAATGACTCTATAATTATTATTAAATATTCTTTCTCAAGTTCAAGTTTTACAGTTTTTAACATATATTTTAAAAATATTGTTATATTACCGTATTTTTTAGTTTCTCTTATAGATCTATAGTATGTACTTTTATCAAAATTTATACCTCTATTAAAAATTATATATGGATATGATTTATTATTTAGTAAATACCACATACTCATAGTTCTACTCGTTCTACCATTTACATCAAAATACGGATGAATATATACAAAATAAAAGTGAATTATTTGAGATTTTATATAATAATCTGTTATGGTATTTATATTATTTTTATCATTTATAAAATCAAATAAAGCATTCATATATGAATCTATGTCACTTGATGGTACACCTTCATCTGGTTCTTTACTTATATCACTTGAATAAAATATATAAACTGGTTTTGTCCTATAATAATCACCCATATTCTCTAAATCATTATTTTCGAGTAAATTTTTTGATAGTATATTATATAATTTTTTTAAATTTTCTTTATTTATAACTTCTCTTTTTAGTATATATCTATATCCTTTATATAAATTTAAAATTCTTTGTTCTTTAATATTGGAAGCTTTCTTTTTACTTTTTATTATACTCTCTATCGATTCTATATCATCAAAATATCCTTCAACTAAATTATTTGCTTTTATTTCTTCACTAAGCATGACATTTTTTACAAAATTAATATTATTCATATTAGTATCATATAAAAATTCCTCTAATTCATTTTTTATATCATCTATAAATGATGAATTAATATGAACTCTATTCATCTGATTTATAAATAATTCTATATTACTCAATATTACCACTTCCTCATAATAAAAGACTAAATTTCTTTAGTCACCTATTTTAACATAATTTATATTATTTTTAAATATTATTATTCATTTTCTATATTTAAGTCTTCTAATTTACCATTTTCTGAAACTATTTTATTAACTGCTTTTTCAGCTTCATTTAATCTTTTTGAACAATCATTTGCGATATTCATAGCCTCAGTATATTTATTAATAGCATTATCTAAATCAACATTACCTGATTCTAATTCTTTTACTATTACTTCAAGTTCAGATAATTTTTCTTCAAAACTTTTTTCTTTTGTACTCATTTTAATTCTCCTTTATCTCGTTTATTATGCCCTTTATTATTCCATCAGACATATTAATTTCTATTTTATCATTTTCTTTTATATTTTTAACACTACTAACTACTTTATTATTCTTTTTAGTTATTGTATAACCTCTTTTTAGTGTATTAAGTGGATTTAATATTTCTAATTTATTTATTAAATTTATATAATCATTATTTTTCTTTTCTATTATTCTTAGTGGACTAGTAAATATATAACTTGTTTTTATAGAATCTAATTTTATTTTATTATTATTTATAGTATTAATTATAATAGTATTTAATTTTTCTATATAATTAGATAGTTTTTCTTCTTTTACTTCATAAATACTCATAGGACTTTTTAGTATATAACTATCTAGTATTTTATTTAAATAATTTTTATTATAATCAATTTTATTATTTATTGTTTTAGTGATTCTAGTTTTATATTGATTAATTAATTCTTTTAACTCTTCTTTTGATGGAACTGCTATTTCAGCTGCACCTGTTGGGGTAGCTGCTCTTAAATCTGCTACAAAATCACTAATAGTGAAATCTATTTCATGACCCACTGCACTTATTACTGGAGTATTACATTCAAATATAGCTCTTGCTACTATCTCTTCATTAAAAGCCCATAAGTCTTCTATTGATCCTCCGCCTCTTCCTACTATTAATGTATCTAAATTATAGGTATCAGCTAATTTTATATTTTTCACTATGTCATCTTTTGCTTCTTTTCCTTGAACTAAAGATGGAAATAATATTACTTCACAAAGTGGATATCTTCTATTTATAGTTGAAATTATATCTTTAATAGCAGCTCCTGTTTTTGCTGTTACTACTCCTATTTTTTTAGGTATTTTAGGAATAGATTTTTTATATTTTTGATCAAATAATCCCTCACTAGCAAGTTTCTTTTTTAATTCTTCGTAAAGTGCATATAAATTGCCAATTCCATCTTCCATCATATCAGTTACGTATATTTGATAATTACCTGTTTGTTCAAATACACTTATTCTACCCTTTACTAAAACCTTCATACCATCTACTGGCACAAAATTTATATTTTTAGTATTAGTAGCAAACATAATTGCATTTATTCTAGATTCTTCATCTTTTATTGTAAAATAAAAATGTCCTCTAGTATGATGTTTGAAATTTGATATTTCTCCTTTTATATATACCTCTTTTAAATTTGCATCATTATCTATTTTATATTTTATATATCTTGTTAATGCACCTACTGTAATATAATTACTATTCATTATCTTCTCCATGATAAATACTATCTAATACTGCATTTATCATATTTTTTACTTTTTCATCAGAATATTCATTTGCGAGTTCAACAGCTTCGTTAATTGAAACTATCTCAGGAGTATCAGTATAAACTAATTCATATATACCCATTCTAAGAATAGCTTGATCTGTTTTACCTAATCTATCTATTGTCCAATCTTTTAGATGCTTATTTGCTATTTTATCTATATCATTTTTATATTCAAGTACACCTAGAACAACATTATTTACAAATTCATTTTCTATTTCTACTGCTTCCTTTATAACATCTTCTACATTATATGATATTTTATTTGATTCGTATAGAAAAATTTGATATAAAATTGTCATTATCTTTTTTCTAAGTTCAGTTCTATTCATAGTCTATCACCTCTTTAATTCTAACATAAAACTTATATTATATATATAATTTTTTCATATATTTTTTATATCTATATGTTTTTTTAGGATTTTTATAATATATTGTATTAATAATGATTGATAATACTTCTAATACAATTAATGATATAAGTACATAAATCTTATATATTTCAAAATTTCTATTTTCATTAAATTTTTCATTAGATAGAATAATATCATAATATTCATCATCATTTAATAATTCTTTAATACTTAATTTATTACCATCAAATTTTTCTATATTTAAGTAAACTTTATTAGTAATTATTGTATTGTTTTTTAAAAATATCATTACTTTTTTATTTTCTAAGTCTATAGTATACAAATTTAGTTTATTATTTTTATCATCTAATTTTGAAAGGGAATACATTTCAGCTTTAGCATTCGTTAAATCCATATTTACAAATTTTATTTTTTTATTTATTGCAGTTTCTAAATCTTCTTTTGTATTTATTTTATAATAATCATTATTACTAAAATCTATATAATCATTATAAAAAAATAATATACCAATAATACATAAAATTATAATTATTATACTTAGTACTATATTTTCTTTTTTCTTTCTAATAATTAACTCTTCTATATTACTCATAATTATTCACCTACTTTAATTATTTTATCATAAAAGGACTAGAAATTCTAGTCCTTAAAAAATTCTGAATAAAATTTATATATAGAATATATATCGTATTTACTTGTAACTTCATAAGGCGCATGCATAGAAAGTACTCCAATTCCTGCATCTACTACTTCTATACCTTTGTTTGCTAGTATATAAGAAATTGTACCACCACCACCTAAATCTATTTTACCTAATGTAGATACTTGATATCTTATATTATTTTTCTCTAATATATTTCTTATATATCCCATATACTCGGCATTCGCATCACTTGCGCCTGCTTTGCCTCTTGATCCTGTATATTTATTAAGTACAA
>CAPQQE010000073.1:5756-6975 GCA_948687865.1 uncultured Bacilli bacterium | reverse complement strand
TCAAATATGCTGTCTGAAGCAGGAGTTTCGCCTAGAAGACTAAAGAAATCTATCATGGTAATTAGGCCTTTTCCGATTAGGATAAATGATGTAACCCAAGAAGGATCATATGTCTACACTGGTGCATATGGAGGAGCAAGTAAATTAACTTGGTCCCAGATTAACTTAGCTGCAAAATGTGGCTTTTATCCAACTGATGATGATTTTTATCTTTTTGATAATTCTTTAACTGATGATGTTAAAGAAAAACTTTTAAATAAAGTTGGATCTAGTGATGATATAACTTTGATTGATGCATTAGAAATGGAAAGACTCATATATAAAAGTAGGGGTATACATGAATATACGTCTGAAATAGTTGATTTAAGTGATTTGAAAAATCCTCTTTTAAGAGATTTATCCGAAATGACATCTGTTACTAAAATGGAAAGAAAAATATTTGATTTGGATATAAAGAAATTAAAAAGTAGTGTTAGATTAAATGATCCTGATAATTTGTATCTTAACTTTTTTCAACATCTAAATTTAGCATATGAAGGCATGGTGGGAAATTATGAGGAACAAGTTATTGATAGATATTGCCGTGAATATTTAAATTGGCTTGAAGATTTGACTAATACACCTATAGCTGCATTAGGTACAGGTAAAAAGAATAAAGAATATATTAGAAAAATTAGTTAATTAGAAATAAATAATTAATTTGTCACTTAGATGTCACTTTAATTGGCTATAATGGGGGTGTTCAAAGGAGGATACTATGGATTTATTAAAAGTTGAAAATTTAACGAAAGTATATGGAAAGGGCGATGCAGAAGTAGTTGCACTAGATAATGTAACTTTCTCAGTAAAAAAGGGTGAGTTTGTGGCAATCGTTGGTGCTTCAGGTTCGGGTAAGTCAACTCTTTTACATTTAATAGGTGGAGTTGATAGACCAACAAGTGGAAAAGTATATATAGATGGCAATGACATATATAAAATGAATGATGATAAACTTGCTATTTTTAGAAGAAGGCAAGTTGGTCTAATTTATCAATTTTATAATTTAATACCTATACTAAATGTTTCTGAAAATATTACTTTACCAATGGAATTAGATGGAAGAAAAGTAAGTGAAAAAGATTTAGATGAGTTACTTGATTCATTAAATTTAAGCGATCGTAAGAAACATTTACCTAATCAATTATCGGGCGGTCAACAACAAAGAACATCTATTGGTCGT
>CAPQQE010000073.1:5476-5746 GCA_948687865.1 uncultured Bacilli bacterium | reverse complement strand
AATGATTACTAAACCAGCTATAATTCTTGCAGATGAACCAACAGGTAATCTGGATTCTAAAGCAAGTGATGAAATTGTTGATTTACTTAAATTATCAAATAAAAAGTATCATCAAACTATTATTATGATTACGCATAATTTAGATATAGCAGCTTGTGCTGATCGTATAATAAAAATAGAAGATGGACATATTGTTAAGGAGGATTAAAATGAACCTACTTAATAAATTGACTAAAAAGAACTTAATATTAAATAAAAAAAGAACAATAG
>CAPQQE010000073.1:5091-5443 GCA_948687865.1 uncultured Bacilli bacterium | reverse complement strand
TCTGTTGCTTTAATTACAGCTTTAGCAAGTTTAGTTGTAAGTTTTAAATATTCACTTATGACTTATGAAAAGAAAAGATCAGGAGATTATCATGTATCCTTTAGTCATGTACTAAGTGGAGATGTTGAAAAGATAAAGAATAATAGATATGTAGAAAATGTTTATTTTACAAAAGATATAGGTTATTCCTTGTTAGAAGGAATAAAAAATGAAGATAAACCTTACGTATTTGTTAGAGCCTATGATAACGAGTCCTTATCTAAATTAGTAAAAGAAAATCTAATTGCAGGTAGACTACCAGAAAATGATACGGAAGTAGTTATACCAAGACATTTAAAAACTAATGGACGTG
>CAPQQE010000073.1:3000-5036 GCA_948687865.1 uncultured Bacilli bacterium | reverse complement strand
ATAAACTAGATCAATCTAATCCTTATCAAGAGGGCGAAGAAAAACTTGTAGATAGTTTTAATAAAGAATATAAAGTAGTTGGAGTTATTGAAAGACCCGGTTATAATTCTGAACCTTATGTTGCTCCAGGTTATACTTTTATTACTTATCTTAATGATACGGATAGTTCCTTATATACTGCGTATGTTAGATACCATAATAAATATTTGAAAGACTATTATAAAACTATAGCTTCAATGCTAGGAGTAGATGTTAAAATATTTAAAGATGGTATGACGGGGATGAATTATGAAAGTGAAGAAGAATACTTAGAGAAACGGTCAATATTTGAAAAAGAAATGAAAAAAGCTCGCTTTGAAGTTGATTCTATTAATTCATATTTAATTAGTATGGAGTATCAAGATTTTAATGATTCAAGCATGAAGGCCCTTTATACAGTGACAGCAATTGTTTTTGCGATTATAATGGCTACATCAATCTATTGCATAAAAAATAGTTTTGATATATCTATTACAGAAAAAGTGCGTCAATATGGAATGCTTGCTAGTGTTGGGGCAACAAGAAAACAAATAAAGAGGAATGTTTTATATGAAGCATTTGTACTTGGTATAATTGCTATTCCAATTGGAATTCTATCGGGTATACTGGCATCATTTATACTTATTAAAGTGGCAGGTTTCTTAGTTGGTGAGGCTCTTGAACTTAGTCTATCTTTTAAGGTATCTATTTATGCTTTATTACTATCTTTAATTTTAAGTTCAATCACAATATACTTTTCTGCTATAAGAAGTGCTAGAAAGGCTAGTAAAATTTCTCCAATTGTAGCTATAAGAAATAGTGAAGAAATAAAAATAAATAATAAAAAAATTAAGTCTCCCAAAATAATAAAGAAGTTATTTGGTATTGGTGGAGACGTTTCATATAAAAACTTAAAGAGAAATAACAAAAAATATCGCACAACAGTTATATCTATCGTTGTCTGTGTTTCGGTATTTATATCACTTTATTCATTTATGAATCTAGCCTTTAAAGCAGTAGATATGAGTTATAAACATATAGATCATAATATAGATATCTCATTTGATGCTGGTAGTCTTAAGGAAACAGAGAAAATTTTGAGTGAGATACTAGCTTTAGATGGGATAAAAGATTATTCTATCGTTGATTCAGTTGGTTATATAATTAAAAATCCTCATTTTACTAAAGATTATTTAAAATATGAAAGTGAAGAATATATAAACGACCAAATCAATAGAGATGGTGGAATAAGTGGTATATTAGAATCTATCAGTGATTATCAATTTAAAAAATTTGTTTCGAAAAATGGTCTAGATTATGAAAATGTTAAAGACAAAGCTATTATAATTAATAATACATATCTTTATTCTTATGATGAGAAGAAAAAGACATCAAAGAAGGTTGATGTCGATATCTTTGATTATGCTATTGGCGATAAGATTGAGGGACTTTATTATGATTATGAATGTAAAGAAGATGATTCTGATAAATGTTGGAAGGACTCAAGCTTAGAAATAGGTGGTCTTGTCAATGCTCGTCCTTTAGGTAATGAAAACGTTTATTCTTCGCAAATATATATAATTGTAAGTGATGAGTTATTAAAGAAATATAAAACGACAAATGGCTATATCAATATGTATTTGGATGTCGAAAAAGCTGATGCATTTCAAGATAAACTAGACGAGTTATTAGTTAGTGTAGATGATTATCATGTAACAAACTATGATAAAGAAGCTAAACAGAGTAAATCTCTTTATCTATTGGTAGCAATATTCTTATATGGTTTTATTACTGTAATTGCTCTTATTGGAATTACGAATATATTTAATACCATTACGACAAGTGTTGAATTGCGAGCTCGTGAATTTGCAACACTTAAAAGTGTTGGTATGACTAAACGCGAATTTAATAGAATGATTAGGCTAGAGAGTGTTTTCTATGGTTTTAAGTCATTAATAATAGGTATTCCGATTGGTGTTTTACTTTCGTATCTTATTTATAAAGCCTTAGTTGGCGGT
>CAPQQE010000073.1:1722-2990 GCA_948687865.1 uncultured Bacilli bacterium | reverse complement strand
ATTTAGGTTTTGCTTATAGTTTACCAATTGGAGCAATAATTATTTCTGTCATAGCTGTTTTTGTCCTAATTTCAATAATTATGAAATTCTCAATTAATAAAATAGCTAAACAGAATACGATTGAAACAATAAGAAATGATAACATTTAATAAGCGGGGATAAATAATCCCCTTTAATTATGATATAATATAAGTACTAACGGAGGGTATTATGATATTACTTGTAGAAGATAATGAAAAATAGTTAAAGGTTTAATTTATGCCTTAGAAAAAGAAAATTATCAAGTTTTAACTGCTAATTCTATTCAAGATGCAAGAAAAAAAATAAATAAAAAAATTGACTTAATTATTCTTGATGTTTCTTTACCTGATGGGGATGGATTTACATTCTATAAAGAAGAACTAAAAGATATTAAAACTATTTTTTTAACAGCAAAAGATTCTGAGGATGACATTGTTAATGCCTTTGAAATGGGAGCTCTTGATTATATAACTAAACCTTTTTCGACAAGAGAGTTACTAGCTAGAATAAAAAGAATATTGAATGATAAGAAAAGTAATATAGTCAAGATTTCAGATATAACATTTGATATGGATAGGCTCGTAGTTTTAAAAGGCAACGAAGAAATAAAGTTTTCAAGTTTAGAGTTAAAAATATTACAATTATTATTTATAAATATTAATAAAGTTGTTACAAGAGAAAATTTGTGTGAACATATTTGGGAATGGACTGGTAATGATGTTTATGATAACACGATTACAGTTTACATGAAAAGAATTAGAGAAAAGTTAGGAACCGATATAATTAGGACTCTTAAAGGAATTGGTTACCGTATAGATTATGAATAGAAAAAAAATAAATACATTAGTAATCTTTATCTTAATAGGTGTTGTTTTTATAATACTTTTTAATACAAAAAAATATATTGATGCTTATAATACAAATTATAATATTGTTGTAACAAAACTTTTTACTATAGTAAAGGAAAAATATCCTAATGTATCCCTTGAAGAATTTATTGAAGAATTAAATAAGGAAGATCAATATGATGATAAGTTACTTGGATATTATGGCATAGACATATATGATGATGTTGCCAGTTTATCTAGCAAAAGAATATTAAATAGAATGTATATTACAGATTTAATTATTTTAGTAATAAGTAGTTTATTAATAATATTAATTATTAATATTTATATATACAATAATAATAAAAATATTAAAAGATTAATTTATTATGTCGAAGAGATTAATAAAAAAAATTATAA
>CAPQQE010000073.1:521-1712 GCA_948687865.1 uncultured Bacilli bacterium | reverse complement strand
TTTGATTTCTAATAAAGAAGGGTATTTATCTATTTTACAAAATGAAATCTATAAAACTATGGTTATGCTAAAAGAAAGTGCTGTAAATTCTTTAAGTGATAAACAGAAATTGAAAGATTCTTTATCTGATGTCTCTCATCAATTAAAAACCCCATTAACATCTATTGGTATTATGCTTGATAATATAATTGATGATGAGAATATGTCAGATGATATTAGAAAAGATTTTATTATGGATATAAAAAGAGAATTAGTTAATATCAATTTTCTAGTATATAATATTTTGAAATTATCTTTGTTTGATACTAATACAGTAAAGTTAAAAAAGGAATGTCTTAGTATTAATAAAGTAATTGAAGAATCTATTAAAAATGTTTCTTTGTTGGCTGATTTAAAAAATATTGAGATAAAGTTTGAATATGAAAAAAGTGATACAATAAAGTTAGACTTTAAATGGGAAGTAGAGGCCTTAACTAATATTATTAAAAATTCGATTGAACACTCATATGAAAATGGAATTGTTTTAATAAATATTGATTCAACTGATTTATATACGGAAGTTATTGTAAAAGATTTTGGTTGTGGCATAGATAAAAAGAACATTAAAAATATATTTAAAAGATTTTATAAGTTAAATGACAATGATAATGGTTTTGGTATAGGTCTTTCTTTAGCTAAGGAGATAGTTGAGGCAGATAATGGAAGAATTAAAGTTAAAAGTGAATTAGGTAAGGGAACGAGTTTTATAATTAGATATATGAAGTAAAAAACAGTTGAATTATTAAATAATTAATTATAATATAGTTGTAGGTGGAATTATGGATAAGAAAAATGGATTAAGTATATTTGTTGTTATTGGAATAATTGTTTTACTACTTGGAGTAGTTTTAATAAGTGCTAAAAAGGATAATAAGGATACATCAGTAGAGGCACCAACATCGTCAAGTTATGACTTAAGTGCTTTTAATCTAATTGAAGCAGAAGATATTAATGATTTTTCTAAAGATAAAATATATGTTGTTATGATTGGGCGAAAGAATTGCAATTTTTCTAAACAAATATTACCAGTCTTGAGAAGTGCTCAAGAGAATTATGATTTTCAAACTAATTATATAAGTTTAGAAGATATAGTAGATGAAAGTGGTAATATAAAAGACAAGAATGGTTTTACACTTTTAAAACAATTAGATA
>CAPQQE010000073.1:0-511 GCA_948687865.1 uncultured Bacilli bacterium | reverse complement strand
AAATGAAGATGAAAGTATAATGGATGATTTTGGTTATACGCCAATGTTGCTCTTTATAAAAAATAAGAAAATAATGAAAAGTTATTTAGGCTTCATAGAATATGATAAACTTTGTGAAATGTTAGAGAGTTTAAAAATAAAGAAAAGAAAATAGCAGTTTGTCTGCTATTTTTTAGTTGATACTATTGATGGCATCTTTTATGACATTAATAGAGTTAGTTAATTTTTTAGTCTCTTCTTCGTTAAGTGGAATGAATATTTTTTTTTGTATACCAGAGGAACCAACTATTGCTGGAGTTGATATGCAAATTTTGTTTTCACTATCGTAAGAAGAAACAGAAAGAATTATATTTTTATCTTCAAGAATTGCATTAGTTATTCGAACTAAGGACGCTCCTATACCATAATAAGTTGCGCCTTTTCTTTTTATTATTTCATAAGCCGATTCTCGAACCTTTTTTTCAATATTGGCCATTTTTTCTTCAGTTAGGAAACTCTTAATATTTGTAAG
>CAPQQE010000072.1:5616-7054 GCA_948687865.1 uncultured Bacilli bacterium | reverse complement strand
ACGCTAAATCAACAAGTCCAACAAAAGGTTTTATAGTTCTTCCAGACTCATACTCTGGTTTAAAATTTCAAGATTTATACAATAAAGAAAATTATAAAAATATATTAGCTGAAATTTCAAAATATTATGATATAAATCGAGAATTAGATACCAGCTTAGGGATTATAAAAAAAGGAGTTTATCCAATAGAAGAATTGTTAGATAATAATCCATTATTTAATCACACTAATAGTTGTATTCATAATACTGAGTATCTTAAAAGTTATCTTAAAAATGTAAAAAATTTTATATTAGAAAGACCAATACCTAAAAATATAGATGGTTATGAAATTTATGCATATTATCATATGTTCATTAAAAGACTTCCTAAAAATGTTCGAGGGAATATTTCTATGAAAACATTGTATGTTGATACTTATGAATATACTCAAACAAGATTGAGAAGAAAATACTTAAAGACGGATCGTGAATACTTAGAATACTTACAAGAACTAGTTTATAGTAGATATTATCACTATCTAAATAATAATATTGATAATAATTTTTTCTCTTCACTAAAAGACGGATCAATTTCGGGTGAAGAATTAACTTCTGAAATATTGAAACAAGAATTAAAAATAGCTGAAATAAATAGACGACTAAACCCATATTATGCGATAAATGAATTAGTTATTTACAGTCCTGAAGGAAATGAAGATGAAGAATTTTATCAATTATATGAACCAGCTGTCGGTAGAAAGACATTTGAAACTTTTGAATCCGAATTAGAGTATAAGAAATTAAATAGGATCATTTAACATATGGAAAAATTAATATATACTAAAAAATTAGAAGAGCAATTAAAAACTCAAACATGGACAGTTGAAAATGGTATTTTTGTTAAAAAGAATAAACATACCTCAAATATAGAAACTATTAATATAATTGATAAAAACTTAAATAAACTAAAACAGGAATATTATTCAATTGTTTGTTATTTATATGAATCAGTAATAGATGGCAAAATAAAAGCCTATGGTAGTCCATATTATGGTGATTATCAAGACTTTCAAAACTTATACAAAAATCCTTACATTGATAAAAGACAAATTTTAAATGAAGTTGTAGAAGCTATTTTTGGTCTTGAAAAGATTGGCATAAACTATATAGACATTCATGCTAGAAACATTATTGTTAAAGATAATCATATGCGTTTAGTCGATTTAGATGAAGCCTTACCACTAATATATAAAGAGAAAAAAGCTAATTTGCTTTTAAGTTTAATTATAGAAAGTATGCTTTTATATGATGTTAGAGAAGAAACTTGGGATTATTTAGAACCCATTAAAATGCTTTACAGCTTAGATAGTTTAAATTTGCTTTCAAAACAATTTATTAATGCTATAAACAAGGGGATAGATGATTCACTATTTTTATCTAAAGCTGATGAATTTATAAC
>CAPQQE010000072.1:3683-5606 GCA_948687865.1 uncultured Bacilli bacterium | reverse complement strand
TGGATGAGGAAAGAAATAATATAATAAGAAAAGAACTAAGATTAAAATATCCTAGGCATTATACTAAAAAGAAGAAGGGAATCGAACTAATTTGAATCAAATAACTAGTTCAAAGTACTTTCTTTTTTTATATTATAGAATATTTGACATTATTTGACTAAAACAACCCTTGCCAAATAGAAATAAAATAGAGTAGTATAGTAATCAATGAATTTAAAACATCAATACAAACAAATGTACATTTTTGATATTTTATATTTATAATAAATGTGATAAAATAAATTAAGGTGAATAAAATGAACTACATCAAAGGAAAATATAAGAATTCAATATATACATCAGAATCAGGATATACAGTTGGATTGTTTCGCGTGAAAGAATCGGATTGTGTAGAAGACTTACAGAATAAAACCGTAACATTTACAGGCTTTTTTCCTGAGTTAAATACGGAAGATACTTATATTTTTTACGGAAATTATATTTTTCACGAAAGATATGGCTATCAATTTCAAGTTAATGAATTTGAAAGAGTTGAGCCTGTTGGTACAGATGCCGTATATGAGTTTTTAAGCTCATCATTTGTTAAAGGTTGTGGTGAAAAAACTGCTAAAAAGATTGTAGAAACATTAGGCGATAATGCAATTTCTTTAATAAAAGAAGATAAGAATAATTTACTTAAATGTAAAATATCGCCAATTACTGCCGAAAAAATATATCATTCAATTATTTCTTACTATGATGCTGACGAAACCATTATTTACTTAAAGGGCCTAGGGTTTTCTGTAAAAGAAATAACAAGAATAATAAGTTTATATGGTACTAATGTCAAAAAAATAATTGAAAGTGATTTATACTCCCTTGTTAGTTTTGTTGATTTTAATAAACTCGATAAAATATATTTTAAAATTTATAATGAAACTAATGATATGCGAAAGAAAGCTTGTATTATTGAAGCAATGAAAAGACTTACATTTTCATCAGGGGACATTTATTCTTATAAAGAAGAGCTTTATGAATTTGTTTTAGCCGAATTTAAAATAGATTTGTATGATGTTTTTGACAGTGTTACAGAAGAAATAGCAAATCTAGGAGAAATCAAAATAGTTGATAATAAGTATTATTTAGAAAATAATTATCATGATGAATTATATATAAGAGATGCTTTATTTAAAATATATTCATCAGACACTAGAATGACTCATAATTTTAATAATTTTTTAGAAGAAATAGAAGAGGAATTTAATATTAAGTATAATGCAGAGCAGATAAAAGCAATAAAAGAATCTTTATTAAATTCTGTTACAATAATAACTGGTGGCCCAGGTACAGGAAAAACAACAATCATCAATGGACTTTTAAGAATGTATCAATATATGAATAATTTAACTGATTTACAAATGGGTAGAGAAGTAGCTTTACTTGCCCCAACAGGACGAGCTAGTAAAAGAATGAGTGAAACAACTAACTTTGGAGCATCAACGATTCATCGTTATTTAAAATGGAATCATGAAACAAAAGAATTTGGTGTTAATGAACTAAATAGGACTGAGCATAAATTTATAATAGTAGACGAAACTAGTATGATAGATAACGAATTAATGGCAAGTCTTTTTAGAGGGATACATCATAATATAAAAATTGTCTTTGTAGGTGATGAACATCAACTTCCATCAGTTGGACCTGGCAATGTCTTAAAAGATATAATTGCATCAGATATGCTTCCACATGTTCGACTATCAAATATTTATCGCCAAAGTGATAATTCTTATATACCTGTTCTCGCTAGCGAAATAAAAAATGTTGCCGATTATATTGATATTGACAATAAAAAAGATGATTATAATTTCATAGAATGCGATAGAAAAAATATAAAATCAATGTTAAAAAAAATTATAAATAGATGTATTGATAAAGGTATGGATG
>CAPQQE010000072.1:3101-3673 GCA_948687865.1 uncultured Bacilli bacterium | reverse complement strand
TGAAAAAGATATTCAAATTCTAGCACCAATGTACAAAGGAGAGAATGGAATAGATAATTTAAATGTTATTTTACAAGAATTATTTAATCCAACATCGCCAAAATTAAATGAAGTACACATTGGATCTCTTATATATCGCGAAAATGATAAAATAATAAATTTAGTTAATAATATTGATCAAAATATTTTTAATGGGGATATTGGTTATATAAAATCAATTAATACAAACAAATCATCTGAGTTTATGACAATTGATTTTTATGGCAATCGAGTGACCTTAAAAAAAGATGAGGTGCCAACTATTAAGCATGCATATGCCATGAGTATTCATAAAAGTCAGGGAAGTGAATTTAATCACGTTATAATCCCTATGAGTCAAGAGTATAACCGAATGCTTTATAATAAACTTTTGTATACGGGTGTTTCTAGGGCAAAAAAGTCGCTTGTTATTATTGGAGATGCCAATGCTTTTATGTATGCTGTTAAAAATTCTTATAGTAAAGAAAGAAAAACGACATTAACAGAATTAATTGTGAATAAATTTAATTAAATTGGTCATACTAATAATGGAG
>CAPQQE010000072.1:0-3091 GCA_948687865.1 uncultured Bacilli bacterium | reverse complement strand
TACTATGAATAAGATAATGAATGCCTTAACTGTTACAACAACTCTTGGATGTGTAGCAGCAACTAGCTATTTAGTGATGAAAAATAAAAAGAAGAATATGTTAGACATTATTATTGAAGAAATAGAAACAATTAAATAATATTTTTTGAAAAACCTTTATTAGAAGGTTTTTTCTTTCCTTATAAATATTTACACATATAAAAACCTCGTTTCTATCTTATCCAAGAAACGGGGCATATTAAAAATCTTCGGTTATTTTAATTCTATGTAAAAAGATTTATTAAAAGCATGATCAACAATATCAAACTCTTCTAGAGTAGGCGTATTTATTAAATAAAACTTATGTAGTAAATTGTCTTTCTGTGTATCTTGGCTAACTGGATCATCCCAAGTTAAATCTAGGTGTAACCATTGATTATTTAATTTAACTGCATTCCATACATGAGTAGTGGAAGCAACCTTAAAATTATTTAAACCAAGTCTATCTAGAACCAAAGCCATAGCATCGGTATAACCCGAGCAAATTGCATAACCCTCAAACAAAACGCCATTTGCTTTAAAAGACTTATGAGTAGATTCTAAGCCTTTTTTTATTTCTTCTTCATATAATTCGTCATATTAAATATTCTAAATATTTTTTGTATTCGTCATATCTAGTTGTATTAATAAAGTAATCATGAAAAGCATATATTATGTCTTCATCTTTCATTTCAGGAGTAACGATTTCGCTCCATAATTCATCTAGTTTTTTATTTATGACTATTATATCTTCATCAGTATATGTATAATCAACATTTACTGTAATTTCGCCAGCTGAATCATACTTAACTTTAAGCAATGTAAAATTATTAAAGGGAGAAACATAGTTACCCAAAGTAGTTAAAACTTCTTTATTATTTTTGTCACTAATTTTTATAACATCATTTACACAATCTTGATATTCAACGGGACAATAAAAAGTAAAATTTTGATATCCTCTATCTAAAATAGTATAAAAAATATTTAATAATTCTTGAAAATTATAAGGAACAAAGTCATCAGTAACTTTAACAAACTCATATTCCTGGTTTTTAGCATAATTATTCTTTTCTGGTAAAACTACAGTTTGAGAAGCATAAAAGTAAGAGTTAATTGTCTCAGTTATTTCCGGAAGCTTAACAACAGATGCACCTAATATTATCAAACATATAACAATGGTAAAAAGCCTTTTCATTATATCACCTAATATAATCATATCAATTTGCATAAAAAAAAGAAATGATTATTTACTCATTTCTTTAACTTTTTTATTTAATCTTGACTTTTGTCTAGCACAAGTATTCTTTTTTACTAATCCTTTAGAACAAGCTTTGTCTATATCAGCTATAAAAGTTTTAAGTTCTGCACTTGCAAGTTCTGTATCTTTTGCTTTAATAGCGTTTTCACATCTCTTAATTGAATTTTTTACTCTAGCAGCATAAGTATTATTTGCTATTGTTTGTACTTTATCAGTTTTTATAGATTTTTTAGAACTTTTAATATTAGCCATTATTCTCGCTCCTTCCTTAAATACATCTAAAATTTTATCAAAAATAATGATAAAAAGCAAACCTTTTTAGTAAAAATACGTATAAATTTATAAATAAAGTGGAAATATTAAAAAATAAACAATATTTATTAAAGAATATTAACAAAAAAGAATAAATATAACAAATTGTTAACTATAACTTGCAATTTATGCAAAAAAGTTATATTATAAGCAACCAAAGAGGTGGGGTTTATGATAAGCACAGAATTTGAGTGTTCAATTCTTGACTATAATATTGAAGAATTCAAAGAAAAACTAAAAAAGTTAGGCATTAAACTTGTTAGTGAAGATTATCAAAAAAGATATGTTTATGATTTTGAACCAATTAATCCAAATTCTTGGATACGTCTTCGAACTAACGGAGAAAAGACAACACTGGCTGTAAAAGACATAAAAGATAAAAATGCAATTGGTGGAACATCAAAACTAGAAGTAACAGTAGAAAGTTTTGCGATCACTAATGAAATATTAAATAGAATGGGGTTTCATCCAAGAAATTATCAAGAAAATAAAAGAGAAGAGTATAATTACAAAGATGTAAAACTAAAAATTGATTATTGGCCACAAATACCTCCTTATATCAAAATAGAAGGTAAGAATGAAAAAGAAGTTTTAAAAGCAATAGAAGAACTAGGTTTAAGTAATGAAAAAATAACAACGCTTGATGTTGAATCAATATATAAACAAGTATATAATATTGATTTGCTTAATATAAGGGAGCTTAGATTTTAATGAAAGTATGTTGGAATTTAACAAACCTTTGTGATGAAAATTGTTTTTATTGCTTTAGAGATCTTTTAGAACGTCCTCGTCCTTTAGAGGATAATCTAGTAATTATAAATAAATTAAAAAATCTTGGTGTAACAAGAATAACCTATGCAGGAGGAGAACCATTAATATATAAAAATTTGGCAAGTCTTCTTGCTTATTCCAAATCACTAGGAATAAGTAATGCCTTAATAACTAATGGTAAAAAATTAACGGTTGATAATCTTGGTGAATATTTATGTAATGTTGATAAATTAACTTTTTCAATAGATTCGCCTAATGAATATATTAATACAACAACAGGTAGAGGAGTTGATCATTATAAACATATTAAGGAACTTTTACCATTTATAAAAGAAAAATATCCTAATCTTATACTTGAAGTAAATACAGTCGCTACAAAAGATAATTTAAAAGAACTTGATTATATGTTCGAAGCATTGGGTAGTGAAATATCATTCTATGGTTTAAAAAAGTGGAAGATATCAAGATTCTGTCCTTTAAGGGGTTATGCTAGAGAAAGAAAAAATATTCTTAATTTATCTGAAGAAGAATTTTTAGATGTTGAAAAGAATTACAGTGGCTTAGTAGCACCATTCGAAATATCTGTAAGAAATACAGATTCTATTGAGGAAAATTTAATAATATCACCAAAAGGATCATTTAAAACAGCTTTAAATAACGAAGAGATAGTTTTAGTTGAAGATATTGTTAGTAAACCACATCTTGTAATAAAAAGAGCGCTTGAATTAGGAG
>CAPQQE010000071.1:6286-7098 GCA_948687865.1 uncultured Bacilli bacterium | reverse complement strand
ACCACCAATACATTCATCATTTAAATATAAGACACATGCTTGCCCTGGAGTTACTGATTTAACATCATCGTATTTTACTAATATATTAGTTTCATCTATATACTTAATTTCTACATTTATATCTTCTTGTCTATATCTAAATTTAGCAGTGCATTTATTAGGCCTCTCATCACTAATAAAATTCATATTTTCAATTAAGGCTTCATCAGTTTGTAAGTATTTTGTGTCATCGCCTAGTGAAACATACAATATATTTTTATTTAAATCTTTACCAACAACATATAATCTTTTATCATTCCCACCAATATTAAGGCCTCTTCTTTGTCCAATTGTATAGTACATAAGTCCTATATGTTCCCCTACTTTTCTATTTGTATCGATATCTATAACATCACCTTTTTGATTAGGTAAATAATTAGTTAAGAACTCTTTAAAATTTCTTTCTCCAATAAAACATATACCAGTAGAATCCTTTTTATCTGCAACTACTATATTATTATCTTTAGCTATTTTTCTAATATCACTTTTAACATACTCTCCTACTGGAAATAATACATTTTTAAGTTGCTCTTTTGATACCTGTGATAAAAAGTACGTTTGATCCTTATTCTTATCTATGCTTTTGTATAATTTACCATCTTTAGTAATAGCATAATGACCGGTTGCTATAAAATCAGCACCTAGTTTTTCTGCTTCTTTTTTAAACATATCGAATTTTATATATTTATTACACATTATATCAGGATTAGGTGTTCTACCTTTTTTTAACTCATCAAGAAAATAAGTAAATACATAGTCCCAATATTCTTTTA
>CAPQQE010000071.1:6033-6260 GCA_948687865.1 uncultured Bacilli bacterium | reverse complement strand
TTCTTGAGTACATATATTGTTATTTAATGTAGGATTACCATTTATATCATTATTAATAGAACTATCCCAATTTCGCATAAATAATCCTTCTACTTCATATCCCTCTTTTTTAAGTAAATAAGCTGCTACTGCAGAATCAACACCACCACTTATACCTACTATTACCTTTTTCATAATACCACATCCATTAAATTTCTTAATAATTATACTCTATTTAATAAGATTAG
>CAPQQE010000071.1:1592-6023 GCA_948687865.1 uncultured Bacilli bacterium | reverse complement strand
CCATAAATGATTTAAAGTTTATAGTTTCTTTTTTAAATGCACTCTTTGCTATTTTAATAGATATTATTATGCTATAAGATGCTAAAAATAAAGAAAAGATAGCAAATAGTATAGATGATGGGAAAATATATGTAAATACTAAAAGAATTCCCTTAAACCCATATTTTGCAAATATTGAACTTACTGAAAATCCCAAAGTAAATGAATTAAAAAATACCATTATAAATATAATTGGAAGACCAATAATAGATATTCCAAGTACCCACATACTAATAGTATATAATAAGTTTGATACTAGGGAATTTTGAAATATTTCTATTTTATCCTCAAATCCTAATTTTATACTTGAATTAAAATAATTACTAACTTCATTTATTATATTTGTCTTTTCACCATTTTTTAATATAGTTATATAAATACTTCCAAATATAAGTCCTAAAATAAATATTATAGTTATTGATAGTAAAATATTATTTTTTCTTTTTAAATCTTTTTTATAATTATTGTACATTTCTTTCATCATATATTTCTCCTTTATTTAAATATATTAATATTTATTAGATTTTAGAACAAAAATAACCTTTTTTCTAACTTTGCATAAACTATTATGAAAGGAGTGCAGTCATGAAAAATAATTATATCTATAAATATCCAAGTAATAATTCAATGTATTATAGTTCATCAAATCCATATATGCAAAATACATATTTAAATAATAATGATGAAAGATTAGTTGGTGGCTTTCTTGGACCTTTTGTTTTAGGAGGTATAACAGGGGGGTTAGTCGCACCATTTTTCTATGGAAATGGTTATGGAAGACCAAATGTATATTATTATCAACCAGGACCATATAGACCACCATATTATGGAAGACCATATTAAAAAAGTAGATTCCTACTTTTTTCATTTATATTTTTTTATATAATTTTTTTCTGTTATATATGATTTATTATCTTTTATTAAATGTTTCTTGTTTCTAGACATTTTTTTTATATTATTTATCTTCTTTAGTTTAATATATTCATTTTTATATAATTTTTTTTCTAATATAAATCTATTAAAAATTATATATCTATTTTTAAAAGTATAGATTATTTGGGTAAGTAAGAATATAATTATTAGATAATAACTAGAATCACCTTTAAATATTATAAAAAATATAATTAAAAATAATAAAGAAATAAATATATTTACTATATATGACACACGAAAATTCAAGAATTTATTTATTATTATATTAAATATTTTAGAACCATCTAATGGTATTATAGGTAGTAAATTAAATATAAGTATTGGTAAATTATAATTTTTAAATAAAGTGTAAATATAGTTACTTAATATATTACAATTATATAAAATATATACAATTAAAAATAATAATTCCTGAAATATAACACCAAAAATTGAAATTATAAATTCTTCTTTTAATTCTTTATCTATTCTTTCATTTAAATTACATACTCCACCAAAAGGATATATAACTATATTTTTTATATTCCATTTATATTTATAGATAAAAATAAAATGCCCAAATTCATGAATAATTAATATTATAGATATAACTATAAATTCTTTAAAAAGACCCGATAATAAGGCTAAAAATATAATTATATACGAATATATACTTATATCTAATTTACTTAAGAACGTCTTTATAATCAATTTCTACCCCATTTTTCTGAAATATCATATATAACTCATTGTTAACAGCTTCTCCGACTATTGCATTATCATCTACGTAATCATATAATTTCATAGTAGTATTAGATAAATTAGAATAAAATACATCAATACCATCAGATTGCTGGATAATTATTGTTTTACCAAGGCCTTCTTTTTCACCTGAAAATATGACTATTCCTCCTTTTATAATAGGAATAGCATAATTATCATTTAATAGTAATTTAACTCCTTTATTATATTTGGATAATGATTTATATTCTAATTTTTCATTAAATACCTTTTTTGTTGTAAATATATTTTGAAATGGAATAACGTTTCCTATATATTTATTATATATATTTTTAAATCCTGCAAATGAAAAATTTGTACTGTATACTTTTTCATATATATTTTTTTTAAGTTTTATATCTTTTTTAACTAAAAGTGTTGAAAATCCAAATATTAAAATAACCATAATAAACTTAAAAATAAAAATCTTAAATTTATTTGGTTTTTTTTTCTTCTTTTTTATTATTATTTCTAATTCTATTTTTTACTGTATTTAATTTTTCCATGTTATTCACCCTAGTAAATAATATGCATATCTAACTATTAATATGATTGTGATTAATAAATTTTAATATTAAATACATAAATAGTGAGTACAATACGTTTCCTAAAATAAAATATTTTAATATAAAGGATAAATCTAATAAATTATAATCTATATACCTAAAAAAATTAAGTAGGCAAAATAATAAAAAATTATATAAGAAAACTATAAATATAGTTGTAAATATTATAGTAGATAACTTATATTTATATTTTTCTAAAATATATTTAATAAAGAAGGCTGATATTAAAAATAATAATGAATTTAATACATAAAAATTAGTAAAAAATAAATCATAAACTAAACCTACTGACAAGGATATTACATAATATTTTTTAGGTTCTTTTTTTAAATATTGATATATAAATATTAGGCTAAGTAGCGTAAATAAGGGGATAAAATATTTTAGATATGATAGATTTACATTAAGTATATTTTCAAAAATTAAACTAATAAATATTATAAAAAATACATGTAACATTATTTATCACCCTTTATAATTGAAACTATATTAATATTATTAAAATCTACTGATGGAGTAAGTTTAATTATATAAGATAATCCATATGTATCTTTACTTACATCTTTTATTTTTCCAATTAATAATCCTGAGGTAAATGAATCACTCAATCCTGATGTTGTTATATTTATACCTTTTAATTTATCTGTATCAAATTCCCCTATCACATCTATTAGAGTTAATTCACCTGTTCTTATATCATATTTATCTATCAAACCATAATAAATATTATTATCATATGAAAAAGATGCAGATATATAATCTTCCCTTGATGATGAAACTAATAATTTAACATCACTAGAATTATTTGTAACGTTAACAACTTTTCCTATTAATCCCCTATCATTAATTACTGCATATCCTTTTTTAATACCATCCTTTTTGCCTTTATCTATAGTTATAATATCATACCAATATTTTGTTGATCTTTTTATAACTGTACTATTTATAAACTTTTTATCACTATTTAAAGTGTTTAAATCTAATATTTTTTTTAGATTATTTATCTCATTTTCATAATCTTTGTTTATCTCTTTAATAATTTCACTATTATTATTATTTTTTTTAGGTATTATATTTGATATATCTGCAGTTAAGTTTTTAAGTGAATTAAATATAATATTATTTTTCGTATTATCGTTTATAAAATAAAAAAGTAATAAAAAAATAACAATTATTGTAGAAATTATAACTAATGATTTTTTATATTTTTCCCTTTTTTTTCTTTTCATAGTACACCCTCTTAAATTATATATCTCCATTCTCAAAAAAACTATAGTAATTATCTCCAATGATTATGTGGTCAACTACATTAATACCTTGTATTTTGCCTATTTTTACTAAATTTTTAGTTAAATTTATGTCGTCTATTGAAGGAATAGTATCACCACTTGGATGATTATGAACGCATATTATTGATGACGCACTAAGTAAGTAAGCATATTTAAATATTTCTCTTGGATGAACTATACTTTTATTTAGTGTTCCAATAAATAATAATTTTTTATCTATTAAATTTTTTTTAGAATCTAAATATAATGCATAAAAATATTCTTGGCTTTTATCTATTAATTCATTTTTCATATATTCATATATTTTATTTGGAAAATCCATTTTTATATTATCCATATTTTTATTAAAATATACTCTTTTACCTAGTTCAATTGCAGATAATAATTTTATAGCTTTTACTTCTCCTATGCCATTTATACTTTTTAAATTATTTAATGTTATATCTTTTAACTCTGATATATCATTTATTTTTGATAGAATATTATTTGCTAAATCTTTTACTGATAAATTTTTAGTACCATTATTAAGTATAATACTTATTAATTCCTCATTAGAAACATTTTCTCTTCCATTTAGGTGTTATCCATTTTGTAATATCAACTCCTCATATTTTGAGAGAATTTGCTTTTGCGCTGTTAATATAGTATCACTATTATCAGATGATGATACTAAATTATCATATTGATCTAATAAATTTAGAAATTCACTATTATTTATATTAATTCTCTTCATATATATATTCTCTTTTATTCCATAAGAATCTACTATTTTTTGTTTTAAATTTTCATTTTTTACTATACCAATAATTACATGATATCCATCTTCATCATTAAAATAGAAATAA
>CAPQQE010000071.1:0-1554 GCA_948687865.1 uncultured Bacilli bacterium | reverse complement strand
TATATTTAAAAGTTTCTTGTACTTCTTTTTCATATGAAGAAAATATATATTTTCCTATTATTATTCCGATTATAGTAGCAAGTAATATATATATAATCCCTTTTTTATTCATAATTTTGTTTCCCCTTTCTTATAATAGATAGCTATTTTCTAAGTATTATTTATTATATATATAACATAGTATTATTAGGAATTTTGTCGAAAAAAAAGAAAGTTTAAATACTTTCTTCAATAATATCTTGTACATTATATAATACATCAAAAACTGATATTTCTTTTATTTCTTCGTTTTCTCTTCTCTTTAATTCAACAATATGTTCATCTATTTTCTTTCCTACTGTAATTCTAATTGGAATTCCTATTAAATCCATATCATTAAATTTAACGCCTGCTCTTTCATTTCTATCATCTAAAAGTACTTCAATACCTGCTTCTTTAAATGTTTGATATAGATGACTAGCAGCCTCTACTTGAGCTTCATTTTTTACATCAACAATTATAATTACTACCTTATATGGCGCAATTGACATTGGCCAAATAATTCCTTTATCATCATTTTTTTGTTCTACAACAGCAGATAAACATCTTCCTATACCAATTCCATAACACCCCATATAAACTGGTTTTAAAGAATTATCAGTATCATTAAACTTAAGATTAAGACATTCAGAATATTTAGTACCTAATTTAAATGTATTTCCTATTTCTATACCCTTTTTAAATTTAAGAGAATTTCCACAATTTGGACACATATCCCCTTCTCTAACATTTCTTATATCAGATACAATATCATATTTAAAATCTTCTATATTTACGTTTTTATAATGATAATTTTCTTTATTTGCACCAACTATAAAGTTTACCATTAGAGAAACTTCATTATCCATAATAATTGGAATATTTAATCCAATTGGTCCAACAAATCCAATTTCACAGTGTGTAACTTTTTTAACCTCTTCTTCACTTGCAAGTTCAATCTCTTTAGCATTTAGTAGTTTTAAAACTTTTAATTCATTAACTTCTATATCACCTTTAACAAGTAATGCATATAATTTTCCATCTATTTTATATATTAATGTTTTAACTAATTTAGATTCAGCTTCATTTAAGTATTTGCTAACCTCTTCTATAGTCCTTGCATTTTTAGTTTCAATTAAATCTTTTTCTAATTTTTTCTCAGTACTCTCTTTTTGGGAAGTTAAAGATTCACATACCTCAATATTAGATGCATAATCACAAGATTCACAAAATACAAGTGTATCTTCACCAATATCAGTTAATGCTTGAAATTCTTCTGATAATAAACCTCCCATCGCACCAGTATCAGCTTTTACTACTCTATAGTTTATTCCCAGTCTTGCGAATATTTTTTTATAAGCGTTAAACATATTATTATATGAATTATCAAGTCCATTTAAGTCTTTATCAAATGAATATGCATCTTTCATTAAAAACTCCCTCACTCTTATAAGACCATATCTAGGTCTTGCTTCATCCCTAAATTTATTTTGAATTTGATATATACTAAATGGAAAATCTTTAAATGATCTGACC
>CAPQQE010000070.1:5877-7174 GCA_948687865.1 uncultured Bacilli bacterium | reverse complement strand
CTAAATCTTTTGCTATTTTACATCTAAGTGCACCTAAAGAAGAATATACGATTTTCTTTTCATCAGATGCAAAGAAAATTATATCATTATTTTTAATATCTAACTCTTCTATTAAATATTTCTTTTCTTCTTCATTTAAAAACTTAGCAACCCCTGATGTAAATTCATCATTTTCATATTTAACATATGGTAATCCTTTTGCTTTATATGCTCTAACAAATTCAGTTAATTCATCTATTTTTTTTCTAGAAAAATAATCTGCTTTATTTTCTACTTTTATACATGATATAGTTCCTTTTTTATTACGCAAAGCATCTTGAAAAACCTTAAAATCTGTTACTTGAAATATATCATGGACGTCTCTTAACTCCATATCAAATCTTAAATCTGGTTTATCTGAACCATATTTTTCCATTGCTTCATTATAAGTCATTCTCATTAAAGGTAACTCAATATCAATATTTTTCACTTTTTTAAATATTTCTTTTACTAATTTTTCTGTTAAATTCATAACATCTTCTTCATCTGCAAAACTCATTTCCATATCTATTTGAGTAAATTCTGGTTGCCTATCAGCACGCAAATCTTCATCACGAAAACATCTTGCTACTTGAAAATAACGATCATAGCCAGAACACATCAAAAGCTGTTTAAATAATTGTGGTGATTGTGGAAGAGCATAAAAACTCCCCTTATTTACCCTACTTGGAACTAAATAGTCTCTAGCGCCTTCTGGAGTTGATTTAGATAAAATAGGAGTCTCTATTTCTATAAATCCATTTTTATTTAAAAATTCCCTAGAACTCATCATTATGTTATGTTTTACTATTAAATTATTTTTTAATTTTTCTCTTCTTAAATCTAAATATCTATATTTTAATCTTGTTTCCTCTAAAGCATCATCTTTATCAAGTTCAAATACTGGAGTTTCTGCTTCATTAAGTACTTCAATATTAGAAACATTTACTTCTATTTCACCAGTATCCATATTAGGATTCTTATTTTGTCTTTCTTCTATTCTTCCAGATACTTTTAAAACATATTCATTTCTTATTTTTTCTGCGATAACATAACATTTACTATCTGGATTAATAACAAGCTGCACTTTACCACTTCTATCTCTTAAGTCAATAAATATTATCCCACCTAAATTACGAACCTTTGATGCCCATCCATAAAGCTCTACTTCTTCCCCCTTATTTTTTATACTAAATTCATTGTTATTATTCTTTTTCATTCTAATTTCCTTCTTCCATCAGTATTTCCTAGTCCTAATGATTTTATATCTTCTGTTTTT
>CAPQQE010000070.1:0-5867 GCA_948687865.1 uncultured Bacilli bacterium | reverse complement strand
CATGTAATTCATCAATCGAGTCACTTTCACTAAAAGTATTTATTTTATATTTATCATCTATTTTTAAATCTATATCATCATACTTTTCTTCTAATTCTTTTAAAGCGTTATTTCTATCTTTTATCCACTTTTTCTTTTCTTTATCTTCTTCTATAATACCTTCGTTTTCTAGTACCTTAATAGTTTCATCTTCTAAGCATGCATCTTCTAAATCAGCATATTTCATTAAATCCAGTATAATCTCCCATTAAATACTTTATGCTATAAGATGCCTCAATCCATCTTGAACCAAAATAAGTAGAAAATACAAAATCAAAATAATAATCGGAATCCTCATATTTTATATTAAAAACTTTTGTTATTATTATTTTAGGAATTTCTTCTTTGAATCTATAATCAACCTTATATCCACTCTTTTCTAAATTTTCTATACATTTATTTAATGTTTTTTTTCGCTTATATAGTGTAACTGCTATATTAAATCCACTAGGTATAAGTATATATCCCGCTCCAAATATAATCCATCCAATCATATTATTTACTTCACTTTCTTTTGCATATTTCTTTAAGTTTACAAGTATCACATTCTGGTTTTATTGCCCTGCAGTAATATCTACCAAACAAAACAAGTTGTTTATGCCTTTTATTCCAAGTATCCCTTTTAAATTTCTTTCTTAATTTCATTTCTATTTCTAATACATCATCATTTTCTTTAGCAAGTCCTAGTCTTTTAGATACTCTTGTTACATGTGTATCAACTGCTATATTAGGTTCTATTTCAAGTTCACCAAATACTACATTTACTGTCTTTCTCCCAACACCTTTCATTTTTTCTAAATCTTCTCTTTTTCTTGGCATTATACCATCATAATCATTTATTATAGTATTTGCTATTTCTTTTATATATTCAGCCTTTTTATTATAGGAACCGAGCTCTCTTACTATTTTTTTTAAATCATTAATATCTGCATTTGCTAATTTTTCTAAAGTATCATATTTATCAAATAAAACCTTAGTTACTTTATTTACTCTTTTATCTGTTGTTTGTGCACTAAGCATTACAGCAATTAAAAGTTCATAATCTTTTTTATAATTTAATTCACATCTAGCATCAGGTATTAATTCTTCAAGATAATCATCTATTATTTTTACTCTATCCATTATAAATTTGTATCTAGATAATCTATTAAATCATCTAGTTTTATTTTACTTTCTTCCTTAGTAGTATTATCTTTTATAGTAAGAACGTCTGTTAATTCTTCATCTTCTCCTACAATAATTGTATATTTACTTCCATAATTATCTTATTAGTTAAATCTAAATCAACTTTATAACCACACATTCTAAGATTTTGTGCTAGTTCCAGTGCATACATATTTTGTTTTTCAGTTATTGTTAATATATATACATCTAACCTTTTATCAATATTTAAATCTATTTGAAGTGCATCAAGTGTAGATACTATTCTATCAAGTCCAAATGCAAATCCAACTGCTGGTACTTCTGGTCCATCAAGATTTGATAATAAGTTATTATATCTACCACCAGCACCTATTGAGCCCAACTCTGTTATTGATGTAGTAAATTCAAATACTATATTTGTATAGTAATCAAGACCTCTAACTAGTGAATTATCTATTTCATAATTTACTTCTAATTGATCTAGATATTCCAATACTTCAGTAAAATATTTTTTTTCTTCTTCATTTAAATAATCTAATATATTATTAAATGTTTCATGAGTAATATTTCCTGTATTTTTATCAAGTATTAAAAGCCTTGAGTGATCTCTATTTTTTAGAGGTGTTTGCGCAATTAACTCCTCAGGTAAATTATAATCAAAATCATCTGTTTTCATAAAATCCCCCATCTATATATAATCAATATTATACATTTATTATTTTAGCATTAAACTTATATTATCTAAAGCACATTGTACAGTTGTACATTCTAATTTTGTTTTAGTATTATCATATGATAAATCACTTGCAGTTATTGTATTTACAAATTCATATTCTATTTCTACTATTCCTATTTGATTTTCATCTGTTTTATTACTAAATGTTATTTCAAATTTTATTTCTTCACCAGAGTATTTGATGTATTTATCCATATTATCAAAACTATATGTTATATTTGAATTATTATTTAATACATCAACTATATCCCTTACATATATATCTTTACCAGTTTTATTTGTAATTGTTACCTCATATGTTACAGTTGATTGTTTATTTGGTAATGTTACAAAAGTTTTTGTTGTATTTTTTGAATATTTTGGGCTGTATGTTTCAAGACCATTATTTGATGTACCCTTTAATCTTATATCTGTTATTCTTATTAAATAATCTAATCTTACATAAGCTTCACCACTTATATTTAACTCTTCATTAAATGCTGAATATCCTACACTCATTAATATTATTGATGTTATTAGAAATATAAATAATAATGATATATATTTTTTACTTTCCATAATTATTTTCCCTTTTGCACATTTTTTAAAAGCCATGCTTTACTAATTGTAAGTTTATATAATACTTCTCCATTAATAATAATAAAATAACTCTTTTCTCCTGGAATTACCTCATAGTAAATAATTGGTTGTTTTGTGATATCATGCGTATCAATTAATTCTTCTATACTCATTACTCTTATTACTTCTTTAAAGGAAGTTTCATCAATATTTGGTCTTTTACTTGTGACAATCATTCTATCATATTCTTTTAAATATTTATTTATAGTTGATACATATATGTCCTTATTTTTATTTATTGATACATATACACTGATAGCAAATATAATAAGTAATATACTAACTATTCCCAATATGACAGCTAATATGAATATAAGATAATTTGTTACTATAAATCCATTTTCAGAAAAAATACTACCATTTTTATTTAAATCTTTAGAATTTATTGATATATCTATAGTTTGCTCTGAAAGAGGTATTGATACTTCTAATTTATTATCAGTATTTATTTTATCAGATAATTTATCAGTGGCGCCTTCTGTTATTATTTGCATAGTTATTATTAAATTGCTATCTACAGTTAAAGCATAATCTCTTTTAAATGCATTAACATAATTATTATATTCATCATAATCAATATCAACGTTTTCATTTAATATAAAGTTATTATCTTTTATACTTTTATTAGTTTCCTTTAATAAATTAAATGGTTTTTCGTACAATATTTTAGTTTTATCATTTTTTTCTGTTATAACTAGTTTAGCATATATCTTATATTTATATGTATAATCTAGTTCATCAGTTGAATGCATCTCATAATTAAAATCTACATTTATTGTATTAATTAAGCTTGCTATATATTTCATATCTTTAGGTAAAAACTTTTGATCATAATAGTTATTTTCTTTTAAATATACTTTATAATTAACTTTTCCTATTTCATTATAAGATATTTGATTTTCTTTACTGTTAAATGATATACTTTTCCCAAAACATAATAAACTTAATATTATAACTAGTATAGTTGGTATTATTAATAAGAAGATAAACGATTTCATATTTATCTTTTTTTTCATTGAAACATAATACTTTTTTTCTTTTTCTTCATATTTTGGAATTTCTCCCATATTTACTCCTCCTTATTTACTTATGAGTTCATTTAATAGAACTGTTGGATAACCTATATACTTAATTTTAAATAATGTTGTACCTATTACATTTTCTTCATCAACAACCCATGCATCCTCGTCTTTATTATTATCTCCCTTTGTTTTAAATGTAATATTATTGTTTTCAACCATTTTTTTTACTATTCTGTGAACTATTACTTTTTTTTGATATTGATATACTAATATATCTCCTTCTTGTAGTGAATTTATTTTATCTCTTTTAATTTTTTGTACTATAACTACATCTCCTCTATCAATAGAATTATGCATCGAATTTGATCCTACTGCAAGTCCATATACAGGAAATATCCCACTTGTTAATGAAATCATTATTATTATTAATATAGATATAGTAATATATATTATTTTTTTTGACTTTCTATAGTATATAATTTCTCTTTCTGCAGAATATTTTTCAATGCTTTTATATGTAGAATATAGTATATATATAGGAAATAATAAATTTATTACTGCGCTTAAATAATCATTTATATTTGGTACAATTGGCAATATATATATTGATAATTCCATTATAATTAGGTAAACAATATTTACATTATATCCAAATTTAACAGAAAGATAAGTAAGCAATATGTTTTTAGAAATACTCGGTAATAATATCATAAATATTGTCTCTAATAATATTCTTTTATTTTCTATCAAATTTATATTTACTCTTATGGTTATATCAATAAAAATAAATACAATAGCAGAAAGAATTAATACTAGTTTATTATTTTGACCTTTTACATTTATACAATATCTAAGCATTTCACATACCAAAGTTAATACTAACATTGGAACTATGTTTTTTATTATACCTGTTAAGGAATAACTATATCCACTTCTTAAAAAACCTAAAAATATGCCTGAAACATATAATATAATTTTAAATATAAAAGTATATAATATAATATTTAAAATTATATCCTTTTTAAATCTCTGTCTATTTTTTTCATAACCTAGAAGAATAATTGTTAATATTATAAATAATAATAATATTCCCGCTAATAGGTATATATTTTTTATATTTATTACAAAAATATTTAAAATTAGGAATATGATTAAAGCAAACTCTATAATAAGTAATTTTATTGTACTAATTTTCATTTGTTTAATCACCTCTATTTTAAATATTGTTCTAATAATATAACAATGAAAGGCATAATATTTCTTCTAATAATATGCCTTATTTATTGTTAATTACTTTTGTGTATATATTAATGTTAATCCTAGATCAGTTATATTAACATCATTTGTTGGTAAATCAGTTGATTGTATGTTTTCATTATATCTTAATGTTAATTTTAGTTTTTTTGTATTTCCTGATTCAGCATTTTTATTATTTAATACATCCCCTACTTGTAAAGCAGTTCCATCAGCGTATGTTAGAGAATATGTTATGTTATTACATACTTTATCTGCATCAGCTTGTGCAACTGAAGTGTCTGTTGCAGTACCTGTACATGTTGGATTTGGATTTGGTAATGTTGTAATTTCAGCATCAATTGATCCACCATTAACTACATCAAATGTATAACTAACATAGTCACCAGGTAATTTTAAAGTAGCTTGAAAATCTTTTAAACTTGTAGCTTCAAGTGTTGGAGTAGTACTTACTTCTGCTGTATCACTTTTATCTACTGAACTTAAATTAGCAAAATGAATATCCCAACTTGCTTTTTCTACCTTTGCTGTACCTCCTATTGATAGTGTTTCTGAAAATGCTGCAAAACCTACAGTTAAACTTATTATAGATATACATACAGCAATAACTGCTAATACTTTTGTTTTTCTGTCTTTTTCCATTATTATAACCTCCTTAAATTTTTAATCTATATGTAAACACTCAAAAATGTATACACCGAAATATCCCTGCTTTTATAAAGCAACAATTTTTATAGTAGATGAATACTCCCTCTACTATAAGATTATTTTATCACAAAATAATACTTTTTAAAACAATTTTACAATATTATGTAAAAAAAAGAATATTATTTTACTCTTTTATACATATATGTAGTCACATATGGATTTTGTATATCAAATTGCACACCTGATCCAGTACTATTTGTATTTGCTTTTGTTCCTGTAAATGTACTCGATACTGTTCCTGATGGGGTATATGAGTGTGTATGATTCGTATTTTGACCACCCGTTGAGCCACTAAATGTATGTGTATGATTAGATACAGAATCAGTCTTTAATGGATATGTATTTCC
>CAPQQE010000069.1:6508-7217 GCA_948687865.1 uncultured Bacilli bacterium | reverse complement strand
TTAAACTTGATCCTATTATTGAATTAAATAATGATACATTAAATACCTTAAAATCAGTTATCATAGTATGAAATTCTGAGAATCCTTTAAATTCAAAATATGGTCCCCATGGAATCATTCCTAATATTAATAATATAACTATTACATCAAATGCTACTACTATTGGTAATGACTTTTGTGCATCTTCTTTTTCTAATTTAGTATTTTTCGGTTTGTCAGATAATAATGAATATAATATTACTGACCCTAAACCTATAACTAATATAATAACTTTAGCAATTATATTTGATGAAGTAGTAGTTTGAAGTATTTGATTTGTGTAACTAGTATAAAGTGAACCAGCACTTCCTAATATTATTGCCCCTATAGTAGATAAAATAGATGTTTTACTATCATATCCTAATTTTTTAGAAATTGAAATAAATGCTGGGACAAATATTAACATTGGTAACATAGAACCTATAATTGATGTTAAAATTCCTAACATTAATACACTAATTACTATAAATAAACTCTTTTTATTCTTAAATTTGTATGCAGTATTATTAATAACAGAATCATATCTTCCTGTTTTTCTTAGAACTGCGTAAAATACACCTATACATAGTATAAATATAAAATCAGCTATAAATACACTAAATGATGTTAATCCATTTGATATAGAATCAATCAAATTAATTGGATTAATTGTTCCTTTTTCAATACCAGA
>CAPQQE010000069.1:1617-6498 GCA_948687865.1 uncultured Bacilli bacterium | reverse complement strand
TCAATTAATAATACTTTAAAAACATTATATTTTTTCATATTTCCTCCTAATTTTCACTTTTATCTTGTGGTCTCATAAGTGGATACATTACTACATCTCTTATATTATCACTATTTGTAAGTAATTGAATCATACGATCAATTCCCATACCCCAACCTGATATAGGTGGCATACCATATTCCATAGCGCTAATATAATCATAGTCCATATCCATTGCTTCTTCATCGCCTGCTGCCTTATTTTTAGCTTGATCAATAAGTCGATTTTCTTGTTCTATTGGATCTACAAGTTCTGAGTAACCATTAACAATTTCAACTCCATTTATTACTAATTGAAATCTATCTGTTATTTCTTTATTATCATCATTTGCCCTTGCCAATGGTGATAAACTCATTGGATGTTCTGTTAGATAAATTGGACCAAGCATGTGTGGTCTTGCTACTTTTTTATACAAATAATCAACAAGATTTCCATAACCTAAATTTTCAATAGGTGTTTCACTATCAAGTTCAATATTATCTTCTTTTATCTTACTTAATAGTTTTTCTTTAGTATTATATTCATTAATATCAATATTAGAATATTTCATTATTAATTCCCTAAATGAAACTTTTCCCCATTCACCAGATAAATCAACAAATTTATCTCCTATTTGAATATTAAGTGTACCAAATACTTTTTGTATTACAGTTTGAAGCATTTCCCTTATAAACTTCATATTATCTTCATAATTATAATATGCTTGATAAGCCTCAATCATGGTAAAATCTTGTAAGTGTGTAGCATCCATTCCTTCATTTCTAAAACATCTTGCTATCTCAAATACTTTTGGAATACCTGCAACTATAGACCTTTTCATATAAGTTTCAGGTGCTATTCTTAAGTATACATCCATATCAAGAGCATTATGATGTGCCATAAATGGTTTTGCAACTGCACCACTTGCTTTATTGTTTAGAATTGGTGTTTCAACTTCGTAATAACCTTTGTTATCTAAAAAGTTTCTAAGTTCTTTTACAAAGTTCATCCTAATTAAGAATCTCTTTCTAGTATCTTCATTCATTATCATGTCAACATATCTATTTCTATAACATAATTCTTTATCAGTTAAACCATGAAATTTTTCAGGTAGTGGTTTTAGTGCTTTTCCTAAAAACTCAAAACTAGATGCTCTTAATGTTTTTTCACCAGTATGTGTTGTAAATATTTCTCCTGTCGCACCAATGAAATCTCCAACATCAAAATTCGATTTAAAGAATTCATACCTATCTTCACCAACAAGATCAACTTTAATAGAAATTTGTAAATCAGCCTCTATATCTCTAACTTTTATGAAGCTCATTTTACCCATTTTTCTCATAAATACAATTCTACCTGCTACACTAACATTATTGGTTTCATCAGGTAAATTCGATGCTTCCTTAAGTGAATGAGTAACTTCATATCTTTCAGGATATGGATTACATACTTTTCTAATTTCATCAACCTTTTCTCTTCTAACAATTTCTTGTTCAGTTAACTCTCTCATTTTCTCACCTCGAATCCATTTTAATTATATCATAAAAAAAGGAAAACAAATAGATTATTGCTATTTTTTCCCATTTTTAATCCTCATATTTATAGTCTGTTAATATTTTTATAAATTCATCCTTACTTTCACACTTAAATATTTTATTTTTTATATTAGATGCATTTTTTAATCCCTTTATATACCATGCTGCATGAGTTCTCATCTCCAAAAGTGCGACTTTTTCATCTTTTATTTCAAGTAAATATTTAAAATGTTTCAAACACATATCTATTTTTTCAGACTTAGTTTGATCTTCTAATATTTCATTAGTTTCTAAATAATGTGATATCTGCTTAAAAATATATGGATTGCCTAATGATGCTCTACCTATCATAATTGCATCACATTTAGTTTCATTAAGCATCCTTATAGCATCATCTACTGACTTAATATCTCCATTACCAATAACTGGTATAGATACATTTTCTTTTACTTCTTTTATTATATTCCAGTCTGCTTTTCCTTCGTATCCTTGCGTGCGAGTCCTTGGATGAACTGTTATAGCAATTGCATTTATACTATTACTATCCCATCCACTTCTTATTTTAACTGTAACTGGGCAAGGAACTGAAGTAACAACAGCCTTAACTATTTCATAGATTTTATCTGGATTTTTTAAAAGTGCTGCACCTGCTTGAGATTTAACTGCAACTTTAGGCACAGGACACCCCATATTAATATCTATTATATCTGGCTTCATAATTTCATATACTTTTTTTGCCGCGATTACAAAACTTTCTTTATCACTACCAAATATTTGTTGCGCTATAGGTCTTTCATATTCAGTCATATAAAGCATTTTCTTTGTTTTATCACTATCATAGACTAATGCTTTATCACTTACCATTTCTGCATAAACTAAACCTACTTTGAACTCTTTAACAATCCTTCTAAATGCACTATTACAGATTCCTGCCATAGGCGCTAAGCAAACATTATTTTCTATTTCTAAATCTCTTATCTTAAACATTAGTAAGCCTTTGTACAAACATATGATCCTATTACTGCATTATTTTTATCAAATTTCATCTGAATTTTATTAGTTTTAAAATAGCTTGATTCTTTACCATTTATAACTGTTGATTTCACATTTAAAACAATATCATAAACACTTTTTCCATTTGTATATTCTCTTTTTACTATATTATAATCTCCGATAATTCCATTATTTTTTGTACCATCCACAAACCACTCGAACTTATTATTATCAAACTTTACTATTCTTAGATATCTACCACTTGTACAGTTCCAAGTCCCTTTTAAATTATTATCTTGCATACTAAATGAAACATAAACAATTCCAACAATAAACAATATAAATATTTCAATTATAGATATTATAAGACCCGCTATATTTAACCCAAAGTATGGACTATTTTTCCCAGATTTCTTCTTATATTTATCACATTTATTAAATCCAATTATAGACAATACTAATCCTACAGGGGCTAAAATAATTGAAAATACTAATGATAGTATTGAATTAACTTTTAGACTCTCATTTTCATCAGCACTTTCTACTTTTGAATCTTCATCAATTTTCACTTCTTCCCTAATTTCCTCTCCACAATATTTACAAAATTTACTTCCTATTTCATTTTCTTTACCACAATTTGAACAAAACATATTAGTCAACTCCTTACTTCTTTTATATCAAAATTTATAATGTTTTTCAATATTAAATTCTAATTTTTTGATAATTATTAATCAAATATTCTATTTTTTGTATAAATCTCCTTTTTTGAACATTATGAGTATGTACAATATATAGACTTTTATTTTAAAAAACCTCATTTCTATTTGTCAAAGAAATGAGATTAATATCATTATAACATAGGTATACCCTATATTTGTAAATATCCTATTTTAGACGTTAATAAGCCTTTTTACAATAGAATTGTTTACTAGCACTATCTGATATAACTGCGCTATCTTTATCAAATTTAACTTTAATTCCAGTATCTTTAATGTAAATTGACTTTTTACCATTTATAACTTTTGACGTAGCGCTTAAAATAATATTATATTCGCTTTTTCCATTTGTATATTTTCTATTTGTTATTTTATAATTTCCTGCAAAGTTATTATTATCTGCATCATTGTACTTGGACCACTGAAACTTATTATCATCAAACTTTACTTCTGTTATGTAAGATAAAGTATATATATTATTTGAACAATTCCAAGTTCCTTTTAAATTATTATCTTGTTCCCTAAACGTAAAATAGGCAATACCTACAACAAACAATATAAATAACATTATTAATATTTCGATTATAGATATTATAAGACCTGCTAAATTTAGTCCAAAGTATGAACTATTTTTCCCAGATTCTTTCTTATATTTATTACATCTAACAAGACCAACTATAGATAATATTAATCCTATAGGCGCTAAAATAATTGAAAATACTAATGATAGTATTGAATTAACCTTTGGTTCCTCAACATCATTTTTATAAGCACTTTCCACTTTTGAGTCTTCATCAATTTTAACTTCTTTTGTTTCTTCTTTAATTTCCTCTCCACAATATTTGCAAAATTTACTTTCTTGTTCATTTTCCTTACCACATTTTGAACAAAACATATTAATCACCTCTATATTTATTATACCATATATAATTATATATTAAAACTATATTTTCATTATATATTTGGCACGCACAATATATCTTATTTGATTATTGCTAGTACAAGTTATAAGTGTTAAAATTTTATCATCATAAATATTATCTAAAATACTTTTATCTCTTATATTAACTTTATTTAATTTAAATACTTTAAATAAATATTTACTATTAAAGTCACTGACTATAATCCCATCATCTATCTTTAATTTATAGAGTTTAGAAAATACATATTTATTATTATGACCAGCCAAGATTATATTCCCAAATTCTGAGGTAAGTATTTTTTTATTACTAATCATTAAAACTAAATTATCATTTAATACTTTATTATAATCACCTGTTTTAATTAACCATTTACTATCAAGAAATGAAATATATCCATCATATTTTCTATTTATATCATTTTCTACTACGACTCGGTCTATTTTTTCATTATATTCTCTTTTATTTTTTACATCAGAAAGTATAAATAAAGAAGAGATAGTTATTAATAATATACTAACTATCTTTTTTAACAAAATTATATACTCCTATTCCAAAAATTATAAAGCAAGATACTAAATATAAACTTGTTTGTTTACTTGTAACAGGCATAATTGTCTTTTCATTTGTAACATTTATTTTAGATGAACAAGTACTATCATTAACATAGAATTTAAATTCATCTTCATTCAATAAATA
>CAPQQE010000069.1:0-1607 GCA_948687865.1 uncultured Bacilli bacterium | reverse complement strand
AAATATCCACTTGGAACCTTAATTTGTCTAATGAAATATTCCCCATATGGCAAGTTATTTATTACAACTTCTCCGTTTGTGTCAGTTTTACCATTAAATACTATATTTCCTTCTTTATCAAATACATTTATTTCTACATCCTTTAATTTTTTTCCATCATTATCCGATGTAATATATACTAAATCACATCTAATTTTTTTATTAACTATTTTTAGGTCATTAACTACTATACTTTCATTTTGATTTTTATATTTAAGATCTATTTCGTAATAATAATTATCTAATTCATAACCTTCTAAAGTACTTATTTCTTTAACATAATATTTTCCAAGAGGTAATAGTTTAGATTCATTCTTTATATTACCTTTGGTCATAATTTTTTCTATTAAATTATATTTATTATCATATATTCCAATTACTACCCCTTGTAAATTATTATTGTATTCATCTACTTTAATTATATTTATTTTTCCCTTTACAACTTTATCATATAAATCTAGTTTTAATTTTTCATCATTTAAATTTATATTATCATCTATAACTATATCTATTTTTTCATTATTTATAGAATAACCATATGGTGCTTTTGTCTCTTCTAAAATATAATTACCATTTTCAACATCTAATTCATAAATACCACTTTCACCAATTTCAATAATAGTTTCTTTTTTAGTATTCTTATTTGTTAATTTATATTCAATTTTTTTATCCTTTATTATATTTTTGTTATCACTATCTCTTTTTGTAAATTCTACCTTTACTTTATCAGAGGTAATGGAAATATTTCCACTATTTAATCTTGGTTTACCTAATATTACCATCTTCTGACTATTATATCCCTCTGCGATAAATACTGTTGTTAGATCATCTTTTTGACATTTTTGATTAAATGCTATGTCATTTCTACCAAATTTATCAACTTTAAAATCAATAACATTACCATTTCTTTTATAGCTTATATTTGAATTTATATCATAATTATCAAGTACATTATTTTCATCAACTATAGATAAATTTTTACCAAATAACTGATTATAACTTGAATTTATAAATGATGGTAATCTATCGTGATTATTTACTAAATTCATTATTTCTTCTTTTTCTTTATCAACATTTATTATTTCACTATTAATATTGCTTGATTTTCTAAAAATAACTTTATCATCATTATAAAGCCATATTAATTCTTGTGTAGCCATATAATATTCTAGTGTATTATGACCTGGATATTCATACCCATAATACGCTATTAACTCCATTTGATGTTTTACATTTTCATCATATCCTGTCAAACTCCAATCACCATATGAACTATATGTATGAACTGTAATAGGTTTTGTTGGTTCAATACAATAACCTAATTTACCATTTAAATATCTAAAAGGTAAGCCACCATATGTTACTAATTTACCACCTTTATAATGATAACCCCATACTCCTGTATAATTAGTTTCAAGAGTAGTATCATTTTTTAATGCTTTTACATCTCCTATACCAAATAGTAACCCACTTATTATTCCTACTGCAATTAGAAGAATTTTTTTCTTCATTTTCATCACCTCAGATAATATATTTGATATAAAAAATAAAATTCCCCTAAAAATTTA
>CAPQQE010000068.1 GCA_948687865.1 uncultured Bacilli bacterium | reverse complement strand
AGATATATAATTGGTAATGTTGTCTTAAATGAAGATATACCATTTACAATTGATATAAATCGCTTTTTTGCAAGTCATATAGCAATATTAGGAAATACAGGTAGTGGGAAATCAAATACTTTAGCCAGTATATATGAGAATATGTTTAATTCAAAAAATCATGAAGGAAAAAAATATATTGAATTGATGGATAAAAAGAGTCGGTTTTTGGTAATAGATACTAATGGAGAGTACAATAAATCTTTTGTTAATGATAATCTTAAAAAAGTTATTAAAATTAATATGAGAAAGGCTACTAGTGATTTTAAAATACCTTTGATGTGTACTGATGCAGAAGACTGGGGTGTTATGTTAAATGCTACCGATAAAACGCAACAACCATTACTCGATAAAACATTTCATGATTTAAATAATATAAAAACATTATTTGAATTATTTGAACATATAGAATATAAAGTAAAATCTCTTGCTAAAATAATTTTTAATTCAACAAAAAATGTTAATCAAAAATTTACTTCAATTTCCAATTTAAAAAAAATATTATGTGAATATTTATACAAATTTAATAAAACGGAATTTATTAATCAAGAATCAATTAATAATTTTTTTGGAGTAAAAGTATATTTTGGACAATTATGTTTAAATGATTCATCAACTGCACCATCTATTGAGCAAATAGATGAGCATATAAATAAATTAAAAATTATGGACGATAAATTAACAGATAATGAAATTCTTAATATTGGTATAGATGAATTGCAATTTTTCTTGAATTTAAATTATCAATTTAACATTAACGCCTATGAAATAAATGAAAATTTTATAGGGCCTTTGTTAAATAGATTTAATAGTATGAAAAATAATTTTGAAAAAATATTTTCTGATGAAAATGTTGATAAAGGCATAAATGACATAATATTTGGAGATAAAACTATAGTTGTTTTTGACATAAGTTTAGCAAATTCAAAATTTAAAATTGCTCTAAGTTCTTTAATATCAAATAAATTATACAGGTATTATGAAGAACAAGAAATAAGAAATAGAGAAACACTATCTATAATAATAGATGAAGCACATAATTATTTAAATAGCAAAACACTTGAAAATGAAGATAAAATGGCAATGAGAACATTAGAGGTTTTTGAAAAAATAATAAAGGAAGGTAGAAAATTTGGTGTATATATGACAATTTCAAGTCAAAGACCTGCTGATATTTCACCAACAATTTTATCACAATGTCATAATTATGTTATACATCGCTTAGCAAATCCTAATGACATTAAGCAAATATATAATGTTGTTTCATTTATAGATCAAAAAAGCATTGACATGCTTTCAATACTGGCCCCTGGACAAGCTATTTTTTCAGGAACTGCATTTTTGAGCCCGACTTTAGTCCAAGTTAAAAGACCAACATTTTCTGTTGAAAGTGAAACGACTGTATTAACCCATATATGGAATATTGATTAGAAATAAGGTGAATAAATGATTTGTATAACAGGAGATGTACATAGAGATTTTTATAAACTACATAGTATAGAAAAAAATAGTGATAACATGTTAATTATATTAGGGGATGTTGGTATTAATTATTGTTTAAATGAAGAAGATAGTAAAATTAAAAAACATTTAAACGATATGAATATAAAATTATTTTGTATTCAAGGTAATCATGAAGAACGACCTGAAAATATATCAAATTATAAAGAAGTTGATATATTTGGTGGGAAAGTATTTATTGAAGATGAATATCCAAATTTAATATTTGCTAAAAATGGTGAACTATATACAATAGATGGTAAATCAGTACTTGTTATAGGAGGGGCATATTCAGTAGATAAAGATTATAGATTAGCATATGGTCATAGATGGTTTAAAGATGAGCAATTAACAGAATCAGAAAAAGAAGAGATATTACGTAAATATAGTAGTAAACATGTTGATATTATTTTATCTCATACTTGTTTTAAAATATGAACCAACTGAGGTATTTATGAAAGGATTAGATCAATCTAAAGTAGATAAATCTATGGAAATGTTTTTAGATAAAATAGAAGAAAATATTGATTATGATAAATGGTATTGTGGCCATTTTCATACAGAAAAACAGATTGATAAATTAGAATTTATGTTTGGAAGAATTAAATTATTTAATAAAGATGAATTCTATCCTAAATATAATAAAAATGGTTATGAAATAATAAGAGATGTTTATAGTCAAGATGAAGTTATGAAGAAAGAAGTTATTTGCCCAAAATGCCATTCTAAAGATATATCTGTAATAAAAGGTGATGGATTTAATATAATTGGAGCAGATTTTATTGGAATCACTTGTAATAAATGTAAAAAAGTTTATGGATTTCATGATGTAAATTATAAACCTAACTGTCCTAGAGAATTATAAAAAAACATAGAAAGATAAAAATTCTAAAAATTGTATGTTATAATAATTACAGCAGTTAGGAAGTGATAGAATGGATGTAGAAAGTAAAACTGAAATATCTTTAAGACCAATGATGAAAATATCGGAAATGGTTCCATACTTAAAAGAAAAAAATATCAAATTTGAAATAATGCCTGAATTAGAATCAGAAAAGTATTTAAGATATAACAATAATTATTATAATGTGACAGCATATAAACATAATTTTGAAAGATATTTTATTGATGGAGAGTTTGTTGATAAATTTATAGACTTAGACTTTGCTTATTTAAAGGATTTAGCTATCATTGATCACAGATCAAGATTAGTTTTATTTAAAATGATTATTGATATTGAGCATTATTTAAAAATAAGAATTTTAAATTTAATAGAGAACATAGATAAAGAAGATGGATATAGAATTATCAATATGTATTTAGAAAAAGATTTTAATGATGAAAAATTTCCTAAAAAGGTTCACAAAAGTATTCGAAATAAAGTAACAAGTGAATATTATCAAAAAATATTTACAAAATATGATTTAGATGGTGATACAAAAATAGAAAATATACCTGTATGGGAATTTCTAGAAATAATAACATTTGGTGAATTAGTTAATTTTTATGAATTTTTTGCTAAAGAATATGAATTAAAAAATGAAATTAAAAATGTTTTTATTCTAAGAGAAGTTGTCAAATTAAGAAATGCAGTTGCTCATAATTCATGTGTTTTATGTGATCTTGATAAAAAAGATAATAATTTTGCACCTGATTATAAAATAGTTAATTATTTAAATAATTGTGGAATAGGGAAAGAAACAAGAGATAATAAATTAAGCAATTCAAGAATAAGACAAATAACTTATACTCTTTATATGTTTAATGAAATTGTAACTAGTACAGGTGTCAAAACAAATGTTACAAATGATATAAATGATTTGTTTTATGAACGAATAATTTTACATAAAGAATACTATAATAATAATGAACTATTAAAATCAATATATGCCTATTTTGATAAAATAATAAAAAAACATTATAGTGTAAATATTGAACAAAATAGTTTGACATGATCATTATTATGTGGTAATATGATTATGCAAGGAAAAAGTGTTTTACACTTTTGCATGGGCACTGTCTTTATTGATGGAGCCCTATTTTTCTTTTATAGTGTATATATTTCATAGAGGATTAAATTCTTCTATTTTTTTATTTCTGGGATAAAATAATGACTAAAATTAAAAAAATGTTTGATTTCATGGTATAATTGAATTATAAATGTTTTGGGAAAAAAGTAGGTGTAGTATGGGTACTTATGAAAGTGAATCAAGATTAGAAAATAGAATGATAGACCAACTGGTTAAACAAGGATATGAAAAAGTACAAATAAACGATGTTAAAGATTTAGAAAACAATTTTAGAGAACAGATTAATAAACATAATAAAATTGAATTAAAAAATGAGCCTTTATCTGATAAAGAATTTGAAAAATTAATGGTAAAGATATCTGGTAAAGGTGTTTATCAAAGTGCAAATGAATTAAGGCAAAAACAATTTATTGAAAGAGATGATGGCTCTAAAGTATATATTGAATTATTTAATAAAAATGATTGGTGTAAGAATATTTTTCAAGTTACACATCAAACGACAGTTGAAGGTAAATATGTTAATAGATACGATGTTACTATTCTAATAAATGGACTTCCTCTTGTACAGATTGAACTTAAAAGAAGAGGAAATGATATGAAGGAAGCTTTTAATCAAATTAAAAGATATAAAAGGCATTCCTATACAGGACTTTATAAATATATTCAATTATTTGTTATTAGTAATGGTGTAGATACGAAATATTTTGCTAATGGTGATCAAGAATTAAATTATGGATTTACTTTTTATTGGACTGATGTAGATAATAATAGAATTACTAATTTAGAACAATTTTGTGTATTCTTCTTAGACAGATGTAATATTGGTAAAATGATAGCTAGATATATGATTATAAATAAGACAGATAAAACTTTAATGGTTATGAGACCTTATCAAGTTTATGCTGTTGAAAATATAGTATCTCGTGCATTAGACACTAGCAATAATGGATACATTTGGCATACAACTGGATCTGGTAAAACTATTACATCATTTAAAACAAGTCAAATATTATCATTAGAGCCATCTATTAATCAAGTTTTCTTTTTAGTAGATAGAAAAGACTTAGATAAGCAAACATTAGATGAATTTAACAAGTTTGATCCTGGTTGTGTTGATATGACAAATCAGACAGATAAATTAATTAAACAAATAAAGGATAGTTCAAAGCCACTTATAATAACTACTATTCAAAAAATGGCTAATGCTTGTTCTAATCCTAAATATGCTAGTGTCATGGGAAAATATAAAGATTTAAAGACTGTATTTATAATTGATGAATGTCATAGAAGTCAATTTGGAGAAATGCATAGACAAATATCAAAAACATTTACAAAAGCACAATACTTTTGTAAATGTTTTTGATATTTGTTGAATTAAATTCAAGAGAATTAGAAGAAGATATGATGGTTGAAGGGATAGATACTGAAGAAGTATTTATGGCTGATGAAAGAATTGCCTTAATAGCAAATGATATTATTAAACATCATAATATAAAAACTCGTGATAAAAAATATAATGCCTTATTTACAGTATCATCCATTCCACAATTAGTTAAATATTATGATACTTTTAAAACGATTAATCATGATTTAAAAATAGGAGCCATATTTACTTATGGTGCAAATGAAGACTTAGATGGTGATGTTGAACATTCAAGAGAGTCTTTAGATAGAATTATTAGAGATTATAATAAGATGTATAATACTAATTTTTCTTCAAATAACTTTGATGGATATTTTAGGGATATATGTAAAAAGATTAAAAATACTGAAATAGACATAGTAATCGTTGTTAATATGTTATTAACAGGATTTGATGCTAAAAGACTAAATACATTATATGTTGATAAGAGTTTGAAATATCACGATTTAATTCAAGCTTTCTCAAGAACAAACAGAGTTGAAACAGAAACGAAACCCTTTGGGAATATAGTTTGCTATAGAACTACTAAAACAAGAGTAGATGAGGCAGTCAAATTATTTTCACAAACAGATAGTATAGATATTGTAATTATGGCACCATATGAAACATACTTAGAAAAATTAAAAGTGTGTGTTGATAGATTGCTTAGTATTACTCCAGTAGTAGAAAGTGTTGATTCACTTGAAAGTGAAGAAGATATTAAAGAATTTATAGTAGCATTTAGAGAACTTGCAAAAGTTTTAGTTAGTTTAAAAACATTCAATCAATTTGATTTAGATACTTGTGGAGTTTTAATCAATACTCAAATATTTGAAGACTATAAAAGTAAATATTATGAATTGTATAGAAAACTTTCAAATGATAAAGAAAAAAGTTCAATATTAAATGATGTAACATTCTCATTAGAATTAATTCAAACAGATAAAATTAATGTTTCCTATATCTTAAACTTAATTAGAAATGTTGATTTATCAAATGAAGAGCAGAAGCAAAAAGATATTATTGATATTCAAAGTAAATTAGTAAATATTACAGATGATGAATTGTTCTTAAAAGCAGATTTAATTAAAAGTTTCTTAACTTCAATATTACCAACTTTAAAAGAAGATGATTCTATTGATGAAGCATTAGATAACCATATGAATAAAGAAAGAGAAAAAGAAATAAAAAAATTTGCTAGTAATAATGATATTAATCTTGATAGATTAAAACAAATTATTGATGAATATGAGTATAGTGGAATATTCCCAGACAAAGAAATAAACGATTCAATTGAAATAGATGATTATTGGGAAAGAAGAACTATTAAAAATAATATAAAAGAATTTATTAAAAATATTTTAAAGAAATTCATGTAGGAGGTACATATGTCTAGAGAAGAAAAACAACAATCACAGCAAGCAGAACTACAAAAACAATTGTGGAGTATTGCTAATACCTTAAGAGGTAATATGGATGCTAATGATTTTAAAAATTATATTTTAGGATTAATATTTTATAGATATTTATCTGAAAACTTAGTTAACTATGTAGAAAACACAATGCTTAGAAATACAAAAAAGTATGTTGATATGTTTGATGATAAAAGTAGAGTTGACGAATTTAAAGGAGATTTAATTGAAGATGAAAATATTGGATATTTTATTGAACCAGATTATCTATGGAGTACTTTAATAGATAAAATAAAAACTGGGAAATTTGATATATCAATGCTCCAAAAAGCAATTAACTCAATATCTGAATCTACTTTAGGAAATGAATCTGAAGATGACTTTGAGAATCTTTTTGAAGATATGGATTTAAATAACTCTAAACTTGGTAGAGGTGAAGCAGATAGAACTAAATTAATTTCAACAATTATGTTAAAGATTAATGATATTGATTTTCATCATGAAGATGCAGAAATTGATGTCTTAGGAGATGCTTATGAATATTTAATTTCTAATTTTGCAGCATCAGCAGGTAAAAAAGCAGGAGAATTCTATACCCCACAACAAGTATCAAGAATTCTTGCAAAATTGGTTACTATAAATAAATCTAAACTTCAATCTGTATATGATCCTACCTGTGGATCAGGATCATTACTATTAAGAGTTGGAAAAGAAACTAAAGTGGTATCTTATTATGGACAGGAATTTAATTCTACCACATACAACTTAGCACGAATGAATATGTTACTACATGGTGTTTCATTTAGGCATTTTGACATTAAAAATGATGATACTTTAGATTTTTGATGCATAATATAATGTGTACTATT
>CAPQQE010000067.1:1803-7366 GCA_948687865.1 uncultured Bacilli bacterium | reverse complement strand
AAGCCTTTCAAGAGGTTTAACTTTAGAAGGATTGATAGTTAGTTATTTTTACAGAAATTCAAAAATGTATGATACTTTAATGCAAATGGGTAGGTGGTTTGGATACAGAAAAAATTACGAAGATTTATGTAGAATTTATATGAGTCAAGAAAATATTGACTGGTATGAGTATATAAGTGAAGCAACAGATGAATTAAGACGAGATGTAAAAAGAATGAGAGATATGAATTTAACACCAGAGGCATTTGGTTTTAGAGTTAGAAATGATGTGGATACATTATTAGTTACTGCTAGAAATAAAATGAGAACTTCAAAAGAAATAAAAATGAATGTTTCGTTAAGTAGTGAATTAGTTGAGACCCCTTATATTTATGATGATAATACAAAAAATCAAATTAATATTCAAAGCATTAATTCTTTAATTTCTGATCTAATAGAAGAAGGATATTTACCAGATACGAGTTCAAAAAAATTTGGATTTAGAAATATTGATAAGAAACATATTATAAAACTATTGGAACAAATTGATTTTCCAATTGCTAATTCACATTTTGATGCACTTTCTATTGCAAAATTTATAAATAATTATGAAGGCAACGAGCTTAATAAGTGGGATATTTTATTTGCAAGTGGCTCTGGAAATTCTTATAATGTTTACAAAGATATAAACATTAATATGGTTCAGAGAAGTTTTGATATAAAAAATAAACTTATTCGAATCAATAAGTCAAAAATACGATTAGGAAATCCAGGAGATCCAAAATTTGGCTTGACTGATCAACAAATAAATTTGGTTGAGGAGGAATTTAAAAAAGATCATTTAAATGTCAAATCAATAAGTAATAAATGTTATTTTTCTCCTTCTATTATTAGAAATCCTTTATTAATTATTTATCCAGTCGAGCTTAAACAAAATGAAGAATATAAAACTGATATAAATAAAACATTAATGGGTATTGCTATAGGGATACCAAATTTAACTGACGAAAAAACTAAGTATGCAATTTATAAAGTTAATAAAATATTTGATACATTGGGTGATATTGATTATGGGGATGAAGAATAATGTATAATGAAGTAAAAAATAAATTTTATGAAGTAAATTCTCCCAATAACTATAAACGAATTAATGCAAATCATCCAATTGATATTTATTTGGGGTTAAATGAAAATTTAAAGAAATCTCTAGTAATTATTGCAGAAGGTGAATATGAGGAACCGCAATCAAGTAGATTAATTGTTGTTTCAATTTTTAAGAGAGAAGATGAAAAAGTAGCCCTATCATTTGATCTATTAGATAATAGTTTTGATGATTTATTTTATAGATTTTGTGCGGATATTTTAGAGTCTACAATTGAGAGTGTAAGTAAAAACATTATACCCTTTATAGTTACTAGATGGTACGACTGGATATCTTTATTTAAAAATCCTAATGATAATTTATTAAGCGAATCTGAAATTAAGGGTCTAATTGGAGAATTGTATTTTCTTAATGAATATATGTTTAAAAAATACGGTTATGAAAAAAGTCTTAACTCGTGGATGGGACCAGAAATGTCACATAAAGATTTTGAAATAAATAAAGAATGGTATGAAATAAAAACTATAAATGATAATGCTTTAAGTGTTAAAATTAGTTCGTTAGAACAATTAGATTCAAATATTGTTGGTAACTTAGTAATTATAAAAGTTGAACAAAATAATCAAGAAGTCGAAAATACAGTAAGTTTAAACAGTTATGTAAATAAAATTAAAGGCAAACTACCAAGCAATCTAATATATTTATTTGAAAAAAAATTATTAACAGTAAAATATTTTTACAATACCGATTACAATAAATATATTTATTCAATTAGGAGTTTAAGTTTTTATAATGTCAAAGATAATTTTCCAAAAATAAAAAGTGATAATTTATCTAGAGGAATAGTTAAGGTAAGTTATGAAATATTATTAAGTGAGATAAATGAATTTAAAGTAGTAGGTGATAATAATGAATTTGGAGGAATTTAAATCTGATTTATTAGAAGAATTAAAAGTATCTGCTGAGTATGAAATGACAAATATACAAGCAGAGTTTATAAAACATGTTATCAGTATATTAATAGATGCTGAGGAATTTGACGATTTTAATGATAGTTATTTTATTGGTGTGGGAGAGAAAAATAGAAAAATTCAGATGGATGGATATTATTTTGATCTATTAGATAAATCGTGTATTATTTTAATTAGCGATTTTATTGATAGCATAGATAATATTACTTTAACATCAACAGAGATTAATAAATTGTTTGATAATATGAAAAATTTAGTTGAAGCATCGTTAAATGGTTATATTTTTAATAGAGGATACGAAGAAAGTAGTACAGGTTATATTTTTGCAAAAGAATTAGAAGAAAAAATTAATGATATAGTCAAATTCAGGTTTTATATAATAACGAATAAACAATTAAGTGATAGAGTAAAAAATATAAAGAAGGAAGATATAAATAATAAACAAGTAGAATTAAATGTTTGGGATATATCTAGATTATACGGAATATATACTTCAAGTTTAGGTAAAGAGAGTATTGAAATAGATTTTAGTAATTTAACAAAAAATGGACTATCATGTGTTAAAGCAACAGAAAATGAAGAATACTCATCCTACTTAGCAATTATATCAGGAGAAGTTTTAGCGAATTTGTATCTAGAGTATGGTTCTAGACTATTAGAAGGAAATGTTAGATCATTTCTGAGCATTAAAGGAAAGGTAAATAAGGGAATTAGAAATACTATACTAAATGAACCTGAAATGTTTTTTGCTTACAATAATGGTATAGCAGCTACAGCAACAGAGATTGAATTAATTAATAATGATAAAGGTATTTACATAAAAAGTTTGAAAGATTTGCAAATAATAAATGGTGGGCAAACAACAGCATCAATAGCAAATGCAAAAATCCAAGATAAAGTTGATTTACATAATGTTTATGTTCCAATGAAATTATCAATTGTTGATAACGAAAAGGCAAAAGAAATGATACCAATTATTTCTAGGTGTGCTAATAGCCAAAATAAAGTTGATGAAGCAGATTTCTTTTCTAATCATCCATATCATGTTAGATTAGAAGAATACTCAAGAAAAATATATGCTCCAAGTGTAAATGGAAATCAGTATCAAACTATTTGGTTTTACGAAAGAGCTAGAGGGCAATATGTTCAAGAACAAATGAAATTGTCTGTAGCTGAAAAGAAAAAATTTCAATTAAAAAATCCGAAAAATCAATTGTTAAAAAAAGTTGATGTGGCAAAATATATTAATACCTATGAAGGCGTTCCTTATATAGTTAGTAGAGGAGCTCAGGCAAATATGCGATATTTTGCAGAAAGGATATCAAAAGCTTGGGAAAAAAATAATACAATATACAATGATTATTATTTTAAAAAAATTATTGCATTAGCAATACTATTTAAATCAACTGAGCAGTTAGTAACTAATCAGCAATGGTATAAAGAAATTAAAGCATATCGTGCAAATATTGTCACTTATTCTATATCCATTATATTTAACGAATTAGAAAAGAGAAAAATAAATAAAATTATAGACTTTAAAAACATTTGGAATAATCAAAAAATAAATGAAGCATTAGAAAATCAGTTATTAATTACAACAAAAGAAACTTTTGATTTTATAACAAGAGATGATAGATTGACATTAAATGTAACTGAATGGTGTAAAAAAGAAACTTGTTGGGAAAGAGCTAAAATAGAAGATTTTACTATATTGGACAATTTCATCGATAGTCTAGTGGATTGTTCTGAAGAATTAAAAGAAGAAATTGATGCTAAAAAAGAAAGAAAGGAAATCAATCAACTTAATGCTGAAATAGAAGTTATTAATCTTGGAGAAGATTATTGGCAAAGTGTATTAGAATTTGGGATTTCTAAAAAATTATTAACTCCAATGGAGGAGGATTTATTAAAGATTGCTACTAACTTTAATAGAAGTGGCAGAATACCCTCTTCTAAACAAGCAAATATAATATTAAATATAAGAGAAAAATTGTATCTTGATGGTTTGCCAAAAAATAAATAAATTGATGATTAGGCCTGGTAAATATTTTTAAAACCTGGTAAAATAAAAATAGATAAAATAATAGGAGCTGATATATATGTTAAGGATGGTAGAAACATTTAGTGGAATTGGTGCACAGGCTAAAGCATTATCAAATATTAATTGTGATTTTGACATATTAAATACAGCTGATTGGGATATAAATGCAATTATAGCTTATGATATTATCCACAATAAAGAACAAGATTTATCTGATTATGAATATAAAAATAGAGAAGAATTATTGGCTAAAATAATGCCACTAACATTAAGTACAGATGGTAAAAAACCTGCTACAAAAGAAGCTTTAAAACGTTTAAATATCAATGTTTTGAGGCGTCTTTGTGCTGCGATAGATAGAAGTAAGAATTTAATAAGTGTAACTGATATAAAAGGCAGAGATTTGCCTGATGAAATGAATATCTTAACATATTCTTTTCCTTGTCAAGATTTATCTATTGCTCATGCATGGCATGGAAGTGATACAGGTGGAATTGATAGAAATGCTAACAATAGATCTAGTATGTTATGGCAAATTGAAAGAGTTTTAAAAGAAAGAAAAGAAGAAGATTTACGATTGCCCAGATTTTTATTGATGGAAAATGTGAGAAATATAACTTCTAAACAACATGAAAAGAATTTTAAGGAATGGCAAAAATCTTTAGAAGATTTAGGATATTATAATCATATTTATAAATTAAACGCAAAAGATTTTGGTATGCCGCAAAATAGAGTAAGAGTTTATATGTTAAGTTTTTTAGTTGAAGATAATTTAGAACTTAAAAATAATATACGAAATTATTTAAACAATCACAGTTTAGAAGATATAAGATATACTAGAGAAATTATTAGAAATAATAAGAAAGTAGATGAAATATTAAGAGTAGATTATTCAATACCGTTATATAAAAAAGAGGCCGATGCTAACCAAATAAATGATACAAAGTCAAGACGTGATATATGTGCTAAAAACTCTATCCTTTATGATTATAATAAATTTATAGATTTAGTACCTACTATAACTACTAAACAAGATCGCCATCCAAATTCTGGAGTTATAAAATATAATAATTTAAAAAAAGGGAAATGTGATTTCAGATATCTTACTCCTAGAGAATGTTTTATGCTTATGGGATTTGATGAAGCAGATTTTCAATTATTGATGGACAATAATTTTCTATGCAATAAAAATGGCAATTTTTTCTCAGACTCTAAGTTAATTAAAATGGCTGGAAATAGTATTGTAGTTAATGTTTTAGAAGAAATATTTAAACAGATAAATTTTATTGATGAAAATATTTATTTTTAGAGAAATATTTGATATAATTATTATAGTCACTTGGGGATGTGACTTATGAAACATATAAACTATAGTGTCATTTAATATAGAGACACAAATAAACTAGGTAAATAACCTACAATCTAAAGTTCAAAATGTAAGAACTGGTTACATATTTATTCCAACAAACA
>CAPQQE010000067.1:0-1781 GCA_948687865.1 uncultured Bacilli bacterium | reverse complement strand
TATTCCCTTGTTTTTGTAATGGATTAATATGTCCAGTTCTTTTTACGTGTTCCTAAAAATACTGGTAAAGGAAGGAGGATATAATGGAACTACTAGATTTGATAATCTTATATTGGAAAGATAATGAAAAAAGAAATAGAACCTTTTATAAGTTTAGTAATACCAGAAGCAGTATTAGGAGATAATAGACTAACATTTTTAGAAAAAGTGTTATTAATTGAAATAGTGTCACTATGTAAGAAAAATGGATATTGCTGGCCTACTAACAGATATTTTATGGATAAGTTTGATTGCACGAAGCCTACAATATCAAAAAGTATAAGTAGTTTATCAAAATATAACTATATTGATATAGAAATCAATAATAGTGAGAAAAACAATTCAAAGAGGATAATTAGGTTATCTGAGGTATTAAAGAAAAGAATAACAAGTATTCAAGAAAATGCTAATGCTAGTATTCAAAATAATTTTAACCATTATAATAAATATAAAAATAATAAAAAAGATATATTAAATAGTATTTATTCATTTGATAATGAAGGAAATGAGTATTGGCATGGAGTAAAAATTGAATCAGAGAAAATGACAGATGAAGAAGTAAAAGAATTAGAAGATTTATTAAAAGATTTCAAAGATTAAAGGAGGAATTAATAAATAATATGAATAAACAAGTCATAAATTTAAATGAGGTGGCTTATGTTTAATATAACTGAAACTTTTAAAAATGATTCTCCTAATTTTAACGAACTGGTATCTAAATATATAAAAAGTGTGATTAATAATGTCTGACATCATAGATGTATTAAAATTAATGTGTTATACTTTAAGTGGCTTTAATTTGTTATACAAAGTGAAAGGAGAGTAAAAATTGTATAACACTTTAATACAAATGCCAGAGTATTATAGAGCAGGAATTTATATAAGATTATCTGAAGCTGATGAAGGAAAATCTTACGAATCAGATAGTGAGAGTGTCCTTAATCAAAGAAATATACTAATGAATTATGTAAAAGAAAAAGGCTTTATCTTTATAGATGAATATGTTGATGATGGGTATTCAGGGACAAACTTTGATAGACCTGGATTTCAAAGATTAATTGATGATATTAAAAATAAAAAAATTAATCTAGTTATAGTTAAAGATATGTCTAGGTTGGGTAGAGATCATATATTAACTGGTTATTATGTAGAAAATTTCTTTCCTGAAAATGGAATAAGATTTATTTCTATGCAGGAAGGATATGACAATGCACTTAATCAAGCTAGTAATGATTCATCAACATTTATATTTGCTTGTAATGATTATTATAGCAAGCAAAACTCTATTAAAATTCGTAATGTTCTAAATGATAAGAGAAGAAATGGTAAATTTATAGGGAGTATGCCTAGTTATGGGTATTTAAGAGATCCTGAAGATAAAGGCCATTTAATACCAGATCCAGAGTATGCACCAGTAGTTAAAAAGATATTTGAGATGGCTTATAATGGAATTGGATTATCTGATATAACTACTTATTTGAATGACAATTATATAAAAACACCAAGTAGTTTAAAAAGAAAAAATCCTAATTCTAAAGGTAAGTACAATGAAATGTGGACTATTTCTTCTGTTAAAAAGATTTTAAAGAATCAGATGTATGTAGGTGATATGGTTCAAAGTACTCAGACTAAAGTGTCTTATAAATCTAAAAAGAAAAAGGCTTTGCCAAAAAGTAATTGGGATGTAGTGCCTAATACTCATGAAGCTTTAGTAGATAGATATATATTTGAAAGTGTACAAA
>CAPQQE010000066.1:3591-7413 GCA_948687865.1 uncultured Bacilli bacterium | reverse complement strand
TATTCATTTAAAATAACCTCTAATAATTTTTCTGTTTTCTTTACTCCAATTACATCTGCTGGATATCCTTGTAATTTATATCTATACACCTTCCAGATTATATCTAATATATTTTCCCTAATTTTTCTTTCTTTAGCGCTATTTAAAGCTTCTTGTGTTAATTCTGTCAATGATATCATTACATAATTATCATTTATTGTATTTAATCTCATATTATACCTCACTCTCCTTTTTCGAAATATAATATCACAAAAATTATTTAAGTGCAAGATATTTATTTTTTTTGCTGTGTATCTTTGTATATAAGATTTTTCATATCATATTCATTATATAGTTTATCAGCATTTTCTTCATATGATTTTAATTTTTCTAATTCATTTGTTATATCAATTTCTAATTTTGTTATAACACCAGCATTATATAGATAAATCTTTCTTTCACTATTCAGTATAGTTATATCATTAGGTTTATAGGAGTAGTATCCATATTTTATTATAAATCTTTTAATTTCAGGATTTAATTCTCCTTCTTGATGCTCTAAAAATCTTGATTCTATCATAAATCTTAATATATATTCGTAATATCTTTCTTTTGATATTATTGAATATACATATGCATTAATTAACATATCTGAGCCTATTATTGTAAATTCACTTTCTCTTTTTCTAAAAAAGTTTAATAACTGTTTATCATAGAAATTATTTTCTTCTATTGCGAGTTCTTTTATTCTTACATTGTGTTTAGATTCATATTTTTTTAATTTTGTACGCATATATGATAAAGATTCTAACAAATCTATAGAAGTTAAACTTCCCACAATTGGACTTACAATATCATTATTTCTATCTAGCATTAGGTAATTATCATTTAAAAGGTTTCTTCTCATACATACCACCCTTATTAGTTTTATTATATTACTAAGTTATTTAAATTACAATAAATTTGTGATATAATTCATATATCGTAGGAGGATTTTTAAAATTGAATTTAAATAATTTATTTGGTGGAATGTTTGTTGGAATTGCTAATATAATTCCAGGTGTATCTGGTGGAACCATGCTTGTAATATTTAATTTGTTTGATAAATTAATGTTTGCAATAAGTGATATTTTTAAAAAGAAGACTGATACTAGAAAGAAAAGTATAATGTTAATATTTCAAGTTTTAGTAGGTGCCGCTATTGGAATAATAGTTTTTGCTAAATTACTTGGTATTATGCTTAATCATATTGAAGCTGAAACTATATTTTGGTTTATGGGACTTATATTATTTAGTGTACCTCTTATTATAAGAAAGGATATGAAAAATGAAAAGTTTAATATTATATTTTTTCTAATTGGATTTATATTTATTATTACTTTGCAATACTTAAAGATGCAAAACCCTTCTGTTAAAGAAGATCCAACTAGTTTTATTAGATTCTTAACTTTAATAATATATGGCGCTATTAGTGGTGCTACTATGATATTTCCAGGTATATCAGGGTCAATGGTACTTCTTGTTCTTGGAAAGTATGAAATGATTAGAAATTATATTGATGAACTTACAAGTTTAAATATGGATGCATTTATATCTCTTTGTTTCTTTGGAATAGGAGTTATAATTGGAATTATATTAAGTGCTAAGATAACTAACTTTTTACTTAAAAATCATAAAGGAAAAACAGTAAGCTTAATACTAGGTTTTATAATCGCATCTGCAATTATTCTTCCATTTAATATTGAAAATTCATTTGAATTAACAACTTCTAAAATATGCGGATTATTAATAAGTTTTATTCTTGGAGGATGCATTATTTATTATATTGATAAACTTCAAATAAAAAATGAAAATTCAAAGTAAATATATTACCTATAATTTAGGTAATTTTTTATTTTATTTTATAACTAGTAACAAGAATGTTGCTACTTTTTTTGTACTTTGATATAGATTCATCTTTCTTCTTACATACTAGTACTCCTATTGTCTTATTATGATATTCTTTTCTTATTTCATCATCATAATAATTTACATAAAACTCTATTTGTCCTATATCTTTTATATCTAGTTTATTTATTTTTAATTCTATTAATACATAACAGTTTAATTCTATATTAAAAAACACTAAATCTATATATCTATAGTTATCTCCTACTTTTATTCTTTTTTCTTTTCCTACGTAACTAAATCCTATACCTAATTCTAATAATGTTTTTTCTATATCTTCTATTAATAATTGTTTTAGTAATTTTTCATCTAGTTTATCTACTATCATTTTATTACAATTTAATATGATTGGATCTTTTATCATATCTATTATATTTATATTATAATCATCATTTATTATTTTTATATTTTCTTTTTCTTTACTTGTTAGTCTTTCATATGAATCATTTTTTATTTCTTTAATAAGTTCTCTTACTGTTAATGTATTTTTTATTGCTATATTTATATAATAATTTCTTTTTGACTCTTCTTTTATAGGCAAGATATATCTGTAATGTGTCCAGCTCAATTCTTGGCTCACTGCGCCAACTTTCTCAAAAGTTAAATACAATTGCCTCATTCTATTTAAATTAGTATAATCATAACCTTTTCCATATAGATTTACAAGTTCAGATGAGTACTCAACAAGTATATTTTTACCATATTTACCTCTTTTACCCATAGCTTCTACTATTTCTCTACCTATTTCAAAGTATGTATTTAGTCTATTCCTTTCTTTTAGTATATTTGTTTTTCGCTCATATGTTATATTTTTTTCTATTAATTCTTTTATGTTTGTAAAATTTTTATCCACTTAAAAAATACCTCCTAAAAGTATATTCTCCTTTTAAAAAGTATTTCCCTCATATTTTATTAAAATAACGATAATTGACTTGTTTCTGGCATACCTTCAAATATTCCCATTAATCTCATTTTATCTATTAATGTTGTTGAAACTTTACATCTAATTTGGAATTCTTCTATTGAAATAAATGGTCCTTTTTCTCTTTCTTCTACTATATTTTTAGCAACTGTATCTCCAAGTCCATCTATTGAATTAAATGGTGGGACTATATCTGTATCATTTATTGCTTTAAAAGTTAGCGAATCACTTTGATATAAATCTACATTTAAGAATTTAATTCCTCTTGCTGCTGCTTCCATACAAAGCTGAAGTGATTCATGTACTCCATTATCTTTATTAGTTGCTTCTCTACCTTTTTCATTTATTTCAATTACTCTTTCTCTTATGGCATCATAACCTTTAATCATTGAAACAATATCTACATCTGTTGCTTTACAAGAAAGCCAAGATGCATAATAATAAACTGGCATATGTACTTTAAACCATGCGATTCTAAATGCACTAATAACATATGCTGCGGCGTGTGCTTTTGGGAACATATATTTTATTTTATAACAAGAATCTATATACCAATCTGCAATACCTGCTTCTTTTAATATTTTTTCATATTCAGCCCACTGTGCTTTATCTTTACTAGGTTTACCTTTACGTACAAATTCCATTATTTTAAATGCAGTAATTGGTTTTAAACCATTATACATAAGATATACCATTATATCATCACGACATCCTATAACTTCTGTAAATGGTACTACATCATTTTTTATTAGTTCTTGATCATTTCCAAGCCAAACATCAGTTCCATGAGATAATCCTGATATTTTAATAAGTTCTGCAAAAGTCGTTGGTTTAGTATCTTCAACCATCTGTATAGTAAATTTTGTACCAAACTCTGGTATTCCTAAAGTACCTGTATTACACATTATTTGCTCACTAGTTACACCTAGTGGTTCTGGAGATAGGAATATTCCCATTGTTTTTTTATCATCAAG
>CAPQQE010000066.1:0-3581 GCA_948687865.1 uncultured Bacilli bacterium | reverse complement strand
GATACATCTACCCCTGTTGCATCTTGAAGTATACGAAGTTGTGTTGGATCTGAGTGACCTAATATATCTAGTTTTAGAACGCATTCTTCAATCTTATGATAATCAAAGTGAGTAGTCCTCCAAGGTGAAGATGGATCATCTGCTGGGAACTGAAATGGTGTAAAGTCAAATACTTCTTTATAATCTGGGATAACAACAATTCCACCTGGATGCTGACCTGTTGTTCTTTTTACACCTGTACAACCTTTAGATAACCTTTCTATTTCTATACTTCTTTTTTCTATTCCTCTATCTTCAAAGTAACCTCTTGTATAACCATATGCTGTTTTTTCTGCGACAGTTCCAATAGTTCCCGCTCTGTAAACATTATCAACACCAAATAATACTTTTGTATATTCATGTGTTGCGCCTTGATTTAAATCAGAAAAATTAAGATCTATATCTGGAACTTTATCAGCATTAAATCCAAGAAATGTTGCAAACGGAATATCTTGTCCATCTTTTATCATAAGAGTATCACAATTAGGACACTTTTTATTTGGTAAATCAAATCCAGAAGAATATGTTGCTCCAAGAGATTTACCATCTTCTTCAAATATACTACATTTACATTTTTCGCATCTATAGTGTGCAGGTAGTGGATTTACTTCTGTTATACCCATCATGGTTGCTACAAAAGATGACCCTACTGAACCACGTGAACCTACTAGAAAACCATCATTATTAGATTTTTTTACAAGTCTTTGTGATATTAAGTAAATAGGATCAAATCCCGCTCCTATTACTCCACCTAGGCTTTCCTCTAATTTTTTCTCAATTTCATCATCACTAAGTTCTTCTTCTGACGTTTCCTTTATATATTTTCTAACTAATTCTTTTACATCATCTGATCCTTTAACTATTACATGATGAAGTCTTTTAAACGATTCTACCTTTATATCACCATCAAATTTTTCCTTTTCTAAAAAATATTTTATACTTGTTAAAACAATATCTCCATAAAGTTCTATTCCAAGTCTTTCTTCTATATTATATGGAAGAGGGTCACCATACCAATCTCTTGCTTTATCATATACAAGGTCTGTTACTACTCTTGGACAATCTAAATATGTTTTCCCATCATCCGCTTTTACTCTAGGTGAAAATGGTACTCCGTCTGTTTGAGGTATTACATCAAATACTTCTACCATATCAAGTATTTTATTTGTATTTTCTACTACAATTTCTTTTGCTTTATCTTCACCTAAAAATGCAAAATCATCAAGCATTTCGTTAGTAGTTCTAAAGTGTTGTGATGGAATTTTTCCACCTTTACTATTTCTTATTAAAGGATGTCTTCCTCTTCCAGGTACATTTTGATTAATAATAATTTCTCTATATATTTTATCTTCTTTCTTTAGATGATGTACATCTCCTGTTGCTACTATGATTTTTCCCGTTTCACCTGTAACTCTTACTATTTTTTCTATATTTTTTATTACTTGCGCTTCATTTTCAAACACACTTGGAACTAAATGACAATATTCATCGGTAGGTTGAACTTCTACATAATCATAAAATTTAATTATATTAGCAAGTTCTTCATCACTTTTTGTAGAAGCAGATGTAAATACTTCACTTTCATAGCAACCACTTCCAATAAGAAGACCTTTTCTATATTTTTCTACTTCACTTCTAAGAATTCTTGGTGTTTTATATAAATATTTAGTATTTGCATATGAAACTATTTTAAATAGATTTTTAAGTCCTTCTTTATTTAGTGAAAGTATATTTATATCATGACATCTACCATATTTATGTATTTCATTTTTTGGTACTAAATTATTAAGATCACTTATTTTTCTAAAGTTTTGATCATATAATTTCTTTAACATCTTATGTAAAACAAGTGCAGTTCCTTCTGCATCATAATTTGCTCTATGGTGGGCTTCTTCATCAAATACTACGCCATATCTTTTTGTTATTGCAGATAAACTATGTCTTGCTTCTCCATTATCAAGTGTTCTAGATAGTTCAAGAGTATCAATAATAGGATTTTCAAAAGTACCAAGATTATATTTTTGAAATGCCATTTCAATAAAGGAAACGTCAAATTTTGCATTGTGCGCAACCATTGGTAAATTTCCACCAATCCACTCTATAAATTTCTTAACTCCTTCTTCTTCATTCATTTTACCCTTTAGCATGTCATCAGTAATGTGAGTAATTTCGGTTATCTTTTTTGGTAATTTTCTTTTTGGATCTATTAATTCATCAAATTGATCAATTATTTCTCCATTTCTAATTTTTACAGCACCTATTTCAATTATAGAATCTGCACCACCTGCGTTAAAACCTGTTGTTTCTAAGAAAAATACAACAAAAGTCCTCTTATTACTATATCTATATTATCGTCAACCATTACAAGTTCACAACCATATATTACCTTAAATGGTTCTTCGCCTTCTTTTAAATCTTTATTCATTCCTCTAACTAGGTTAAATGCTCCAGGAAATGATTGAACTCCGTCATGATCCGTTATTGCAATACCTCTATGCCCCCATTTTTTAGCTTGTTTTATTAAAGATTCTACTGATACTACACCATCCATTTGACTCATTAAAGTATGAGCATGTAATTCTACTCTTTTTTCTTTTGCTTCATCTTTTTCTTCAGTAAATTTGCTTTCAATAGGAACTATATTTCTTGCACTTAATACTATATCACTTGCAAAGTTATCATAGGATACTCTACCATTTATTTTATACCAAGATCCTTCTTTTAAATCAGAATTTACTCTTTGAAAATCTTCTTCATTTCTAAAGAATATCTTAACTATCAAACTATCTGTTTCATCAGATACTTTTAATGTAATTATCTTAAATACACTTTTTGTAGATTCAAATAATTCTTTACCAAATATATATCCTTCAATAGTTACATCATCTATTTCATTTGTTACAGTACTAATTTTAACAGGATCGCTCATAACTTCAAATCCAAGTATTGCGTTACTATCTGGATCTTTTTTAGTACTTACAATATTAATCTTTTCTTTTGTTTTATTCTTTGGCTTATTTATTAATTCTTTTGCCTCCTTAACAGCTTCAGTTACTTCTTCATTAAATTCATTTTTAATTTCTTCTTTTAACTCATTATCCCCGTTAATTAATTCTGTTGATAATTTAAAATCACTAAAACCTATTTTATGATATAGTTTTAATATATCCTCTAGTTTACTATTAATCATATTTTCTTCAGCTTTATTATACGCACTAATAACCATACCATTAGTAGTAGCTTTAATTTCTTTTCCATAAAAAATCATTGATATTGCTTTACCTAAATTAAGTCTATTAATTATATAATTAAAATAATTATTAATAAGTGATTTATTTATATTTTTTGGAATGATTGTATATGTTACAGTATTTAAGTCAGTAAATGAATTCTTTATATTATCATCAATAAAAGAAAGAACATTTTCTGGTAATAATTCTTTTGTTTCAATTATAAAATCCCAATTTTTTTTATCTTTTGATGATATAATTTTTATTATTTTACCATTTTCAAAATATTTGAAATCATCTTTTGGTAAATTT
>CAPQQE010000065.1:3066-7446 GCA_948687865.1 uncultured Bacilli bacterium | reverse complement strand
CTTTTACTTTTTTAGCAAGAGTCTTATACCTGTCATTGATAATCAATGAGCCATGCTTCTGATCTTCGCCAGACTCAAATTTTATCTTTTTTTTATTAGTATGTCAATATATAATTTCTATCATCTTCTAAAATAAATGAACATTTAAAATATCTGCTTTAAAAGTTATTATCTAATAATAACCTTTATATAATTTCACTTATTTTAGTTTTTAGCATTTGACATACAAACTCATCGTTAATTAAAGTAATAGAAAACGTTTTATAACCAATCCTATTGATACTTGCTCCGCAATGATAAACATCTTTATCATCAATTAGAAAATATCTATCGTGAAAATCTGTGTTATATATTACTGTTAAATTATGATATTGTTTATTATATTTTATAATATCTTGATGAGTCAAAAGATTATCCCCCTTAGTTATAATAATCACCTCAATATTTAATCTTTTTATAATATCTAATAATGTATTATCTGCATACGCATCAATAATTACTAACTTTTTAGTAGCACTCTTAAATATCTGTTGTATTTTAGAATATGCATCATATATTTGACCATTAAAATATATTTCATTAACTTTACGATTTTCTTCTAATTTTTTGAATGAAGTCTCTAATGCTTTTATTTTATTATGGTCTTCTAATACAAGACTATTAATATATTTTTGTTCTATAAGATTTGATGAAATATAATGTCTCATCGTAACAAATGCTCTTATTATATTTTTGCTCATACTTATAGCAATATCACTATGCAATACACTAGCTAAAGAGGTAACTCCCATTTCAGTAAAGACATAAGGCAAGGTTCTTCTACCACCATAATTGTTTGAACTTGAGGTGCCAATTTGGCACTTCAAGTTTTGATATTCTAAATCAGTTAATTGAAACATAAAATCTTCATCAAATCTTTCAATATTTCTTTTAACTTGACGATTTAGTTGTTTAGTTTCAACTTCATAAAGTTTTGACAAATCAGAATCTAACATCACTTGTTTTCCCCTAATTTCATAAATTAAATTTTCTATTACTATTTTCTCTTTTACAATTACATCATTCAACATTTACACCTCCATTTGAAAATAAATATCAAAAATTGAAAAACTTGATAATCAATCTTTAATTTATTATTGATATTATTTTTTTGATATCTTTATTTTCGTTTTGTTCATAATAACACAAATCAAAAATTTTTCTGTGTCTTTTACTATTAGATTCTAGACCCTATATCCTACACTTATTATTACATCTAAATTATAGTATTCTATATCACGTATAACTTCCCTATTCCCCTCTTTTTGAACTGTCGCAAATTTTGCGACAGTTGAATCTTCTATTAACTCTTCATTTAATGCATTATTTATATACTTTCCAATAGTCTTAATATCTCTATCAAATAATTTAGCTATTTGGCTTCTATTCAACCAAACAGTTTCATCTTTCATATTTACTTCAAGTTTTATACCTTGATTTTCAAATAAAATTATTTCATTTTTAATTTTAAATTCCTCCAGTATTATATATTAATTATTAATACCAAAGCGTTATGCTTTGTTACTTTAGTCTACTTCTATTACTAAAAGTCTTCTCCTTTCTTCCAAAATTTCATCCATACTCAAATTAAAATTACCACACTTAAATTTCCTTGTACCTTGCAAGGTTAGATTTTAATATAGCTTTATTATATATCATAAAGTACATCGAATCAACTAATTGTTAACTTTTTTAAATAAGAATAAGAGGTCTAATTAACCTCTTTAGTTTAAAAATTTATCATTTATTATGTTTATAAAATTATAATCATTCATTCTTATACAACTTATTTTCTTTTTTGATACTATAGTTTCAATTTTATCTACATTATCATAAAAATTATTTTCTCCATCTATTGTTACTATTATATTATTTTTATTTTTATCTGGAATGAGTGTTATTAATTTATCTTCAGGAATAACTACACCATTAGTTAAGCTTTTATACGCCTTACTATTAAGAGGCGCAATAGGTGTTATTTGAAGAGTATGAAGTGTATTGTATATTATACTACCTCCATAACTAAGATTGTAAGCTGTTGAACCTACTGATGTTGATATTAAAACACCATCACCTGCGAATTTTTCTAGTTTTACATCATCTATACATATATCTATAATTGTAGTGTTCAATTCTTTATCTCTAATTACTATATCATTTAGAGAATAAAATATTGACAATTCATCACTAGTTTTTATTTTTGTTTCTTGTATTCCTATTTTTTCTATTCTATATTTTTCATTTTTTAGATTATACACAAATTCTTCTAATTTATCTGGTCTTATTTCTTGAAGAAATCCTAAAGTACCAGTATTTATACCTATATAATATATATCACTACTGAAATTTGTACTTTTAAGCATTCTAAGAAATGAACCATCTCCTCCAATTGCAATTGCTAGATTATAATCTAAATTCCTAGTTACTTCTATCTTATTTTTTATTAAGAAATCTTCTAATTTTTCTGCAATTTCTATCGATTTTTCATTGTTATTTGGAAATAATTTTACTTTTTTTATAATCATTATTCATCAACCTTTTTATATTTAAATAACGCTGATGGTCTATGTCCACCACCTGTTTTCATCTTATTTGTTTTTTCTACCTTATTTGCTATTATCCTTCTAAATGCTGGATCTAATAATTTTTTGCCTAGTATTACTTCATAAACTTGTTGTAATTCTCCTAATGTAAAATATTCTGGCATCATATTAAATACTATATCCGTATATTCTATTTTGTTTTTAAGCCTTGATATTCCACTTGTAATAACAAGTGCATGATCAAATGCTAGTTTATCATTTTCTATTATTTCATATTTATATCTATCTGTTGTTTTTTCTTTTAGTGTTTTTCTTATTTTAAATTTAATTTGTTCAGTCCCATTATCAAGTGTTACATCTATTTGATTTTTATCTTCAAAAACAATTACATTAAACCAAGAAGCATTTTTAGATATATCATAAGTTAATTTATTTTTATCAATTAACGCCATATATGATGTTGATATAACTCTCATTCTAGGATCTCTATTTGGACCCCCATATGTATATAATTGTTCTAGATAAATATCATCTATATTTGCCTCACTTTTTAATATTCTCTTAGCAGCATCTTCTATATCTTCATCTATTTTTATAAAGCCACCAGGCAGGCACCATTTATCTTTAAATGGATATGTCTCTCTTTTAACGAGTAAAACACTAAAATATTTTTTATTCAGTTTTCTATAGTTATTTTGTGATTCATCTGATACACTAAATATTAAAATATCTGTCGTAAGTGATAATCTATCAAACTTACTTGGATCATAATCTTTTAAAAATTCTTCTTCATTTTTATATTCTTTCATAATACCTCCAATAAATAAGTTTCTTATTTACATTTTGATTATAACATAGAAATTAAAAAATAGAAATGATATCATTTTATAATTTTATTAAGCATTTTTATTACTTTATCTATTACCATTTTTTTATTTTCTTCCCTTGATGAGTTAACAGAAGTTAATACATCATTATAGTATTTATCATTATCTCTATCATAGATACTTATATATATTTTATTATTTTCATTTGTAATATTATTTGGATCTACTCTATTTATTTGACCAGTTATACCAATACCATAATCAGAATTTGAAAACTTACTTATATTCTTACTCATTTCATTAGCTGTTTGCGCGCTATAAACTGTATATTTATCTATTATTTCTGTATCTACACCCATCTTAATTTTAAATTCATTTGAATATGTTACAGCACTAAATTTAAGTATACTGCTTGCTCCTTCTATATTAGTTATAGCACTTGCAATAGCACCTCCTGTACAAGATTCCATTGTACTTATTGTTTTATTTTTTTTAGTTAATATATCTACAATTTCTTTCATTTGATTCCCTCCTCATTTTATAATAATTATTCATTTTTTCTTTCTATTTCTTCTTTATAGATTTTTATTATTTTTAATAATTCATCTTTTTTCATTATTAAATTATTCCTCTCTATGAATATAATTAACTATATCAGCTATTTTCTTTGACATATCAATTACTTTAATCCAATCTTTATCTTTATATATATCTGGTATATAGTTTAAATTTGTAGTATATAACTTATCAAATATTTTATTTTTATAAGCATTTTCAAATACATCTATTCCTTCTGTAAACAATGAAAATGTAGAAATTAAGAATACTTTTTTGGCACCTTTTTCTCTTAATTTTTCTGATGCCTCAATAATAGATGTACCTGATGCGATCATATCATCAACTACTATTACTGTTTTATTTTCTACAGATTCTCCCATATAAGCATGTTCTATAATAGGATTTTTACCATT
>CAPQQE010000065.1:613-3056 GCA_948687865.1 uncultured Bacilli bacterium | reverse complement strand
TTAACAAGTTTAGTTAAATCTCTTCTTTTATGAAACATACCCACATTACACTTAAGTATATCTGCATAATATCTAGCTCTTTTTTCTCCTCCCATATCAGGACTAATTACAAGTAAATCATTTATATCTTCATTTTTCTTTAATTCTTCAAGTATAATATCTGCTGCATAGAAGTTTTCAAAAGGTAAATTAGGTATAGCATTAGAAACATTTATATTATGACAATCAAATGTAATAATATGATTCACATTTAATCTTTCAAGTTCTTGAAGAGCAAGTGCACAGTCAAGTGACTCTCCTTCTTTTCTTTTATCTTGTCTTGATTGATATAAAAGTGGCATAACTACAGTAATTCTTTTAGCATATCCAGATATTGCACTAATTACTCTTTTTATATCTTGGAAATGTTCATCAGGTGACATTGGAATAAGCATATTATACATTTTATATGTTATACCATAGTTACTTATATCTGATAGAATAAATATATCTTTATCTCTTATAGATTCATTTATTCTTACTTTTCCTTCACCATTATTAAATCTATCTCTTGTAATATCAATTATATAAGAATTATCTGTATTATTAATATTTTTTAAATAATTATCCACATTATTTCCTATATTTTTCATATTATCAAGTACTATTAATTTTAAGTCATTCATATTTATTTACCTTCTTTCATATAAATTATTTTTTAAAATATATTCATATACCCTTTTATCTAAATATTCATCATTTAAATTATTTCTTATTTCGCTTGAAGATATATCTATACTTTTATAATCATCTATAATAATGAAATTATTAGAATTATATTTTTCTATATACTTTTTTACATCAATATTATCTCTACCTATTATAATAATTTTATAATTAAGTAATTCTCTATAATTTTTCCATTTATCAAATTCTATAATATTATCTGCACCTAATATTAAATATAATTCATCATTTTTATATTCTTTACTAAGTACTTTAAGTAACTCATATGTATAAATATATTTGTTGTTTTTACTATCTACCTTTATATTATCATTTTCAAAATATTTAAGCATATTTATTCTATGAGAAATATCTACTAAATTATTTTTGTTCCAATAAGATAACGTAGGAACTATTAAAACTTTATCTAATTTATTTGTATTTATTAAATAGTTTACTATATCAATATGCCCTATATGTACTGGACTAAAACTACCTACATATACTCCTATTTTCATTGTTCATAAGTAGGAGTAATAAATTTATGCATATTATTATTATGTAATTCATCTATTTTTTGTTTTATATCTTTACTTATGTTTTTTCCGCCTGTTTTAATTACATCAGCTATTTCACTATATTTAACCCCTAATTTCTCCTCATCTGTTTTACCACTAAGACCATCATCAGGAGTTTTATGAACTATTTTTTCTGGTACACCTATTTCTTCTCCAACTTTTATTACTTCATCTACTGTAAGATCTGCAAGTACCTGAATATCAGCTACATTATCTCCCCCTTTAGTAAAATATCCAACCTATATAAGTACCATTATTTTTTTTACTTAAATATGCAGCATGATAATATAAGGTTGCTGTTCTAAGTCTTGGTTTTATATTTATGTTTGCATCTATTAAGTCATTATCATTTGAATCATTTAATTCTTTAAACTTTTTAACATAATTATCATAAGTATCTGTTAAATCATATTCTTTTAACTCAAATCCAAAGTGATTTGCTAAAATATTGGCATTAATTTTATCTTCCTCTTTTGAATGGCATGGCATCCATACTCCAACAACATTTTCACATCCAAGTGCTTTAGTAAAAAGTCCTGCAACTACACCTGAGTCTTTACCTCCACTTATTCCTATAACTGCACCTTTTAAATTATTTTCTTTATAATAATCTCTTATAAATTTTATTATCTCATTTGCAGTTTTTTTTGCATTAAACATATTATTCCTTCTTTCTTAAAATATTTTTCTTTTCTTTATCTAACATATTTAAACTAGTTGTAATTAAATATGCTGAGTTTAATCCTTTTATATATCCACTATTTAATAGTTCTTTTAGTTCATCCATACTTACTAATATGTACTTTATAAATTCACCTTTATCAAGTTTCTGATCTATTACTTTTTTACAATTTTTCGCTATATAGTAATGATTAAATGCCCCTGAACATCCTTGATCTTGATAAAAACTACCTATATGAATAAATTCTTCTGACATATATCCTGTTTCTTCTAGTAATTCCCTTTTAGCTGATTCTACTGGTAATTCATTATCTTCTATGTAACCTGCTGGAAGACCAATATCTACTGTTTCATTTGTAAATACTCTAGGTTCAATCGCAAGTATTATTTTTCCATCATCAGTAATTGGAAATATTATTGAAGCACTTCCATCTTCGTTATTTTTTAGTAATTTTTCTCTTCTTATAATATTTCCATTA
>CAPQQE010000065.1:301-603 GCA_948687865.1 uncultured Bacilli bacterium | reverse complement strand
TACTAAGCATGCAGTCATACTTTTCTATTGATAAGAAATATTTTTCATCTTCTACCTTTTGAAAACTGATAGTTTTAAATTCTTCAAAATATTGTTTTATTATTTTTAATGTCTGTTTTTTCATGATTTTACCTACATTTTATTAACTAATTTTTTAGTATCTTCTATCATCTTTGTTTTAAAATTCATATATTCTTCTGTTCCATCAACATAATATTCATGTGGCATTTCTTCTTTTTTAACTTCTGGATATAGAGTTTTCATTTGATTAGTACAATATTTTTGTTTTTCAAAAATTCAAT
>CAPQQE010000065.1:0-291 GCA_948687865.1 uncultured Bacilli bacterium | reverse complement strand
ATCATTATAAACAAGTTTTCCATTTATAAATATAGGTTTCTGAAGTTCTACAAGTTCAAAGTTATTTATAGTAGATTTTTTTAGATAATCAGTTGTACTTATTATAGTTAAATCTCTTTCTTTTATTTTTTCATTTTTTCTTGCCATTACATCTGCGATTGCATATCCTGTTTTTTTATCATAAGCTCTATATATTTTTTTGTAATCTGGATTTACAATCTTTATAGTATCCTCACTTACTTTGATTTTAGGTATTATTATTCCATTTTGTTCTATTAGAGCAACCTCTTT
>CAPQQE010000064.1:4375-7508 GCA_948687865.1 uncultured Bacilli bacterium | reverse complement strand
CTTGATTCATATGGCCTTGAACTCATTGTAGTACTAGCTGCTGCTAAAGTTTTTGTCAATGATGTTGTAAATGAATTCGGATTAAACTTGCCAGTTGATGGATCATACATAGTACCTACATACCAAGATGGTGGGAGTACTATAATTGATTCAAATTTTTTACTCCATACTTTTGTTATACCCAAAACATAGGCATATGGAAGTATATCATAAAAATAATTTGGATTTTCATTTACTAAAGTTTCTAATTTATCTTCTTCTACTGTTTCTATATAATCTTTAAATCCGTTTATCTTATTATAATATTTAGTAGCATCTTTATTTCTCTTTCTATTAAATATTAAGAATATAATAGATAATATAACTATTAAAATCGATAATATTATAATTATATTATAATAGGTCATATAATAATACCTTAATCTATATGTAGTAAGTGTCAGTAAAAATGGAACTATTATTATTGAAAAAATAATCATCATTATATAATAGAATATACTTAAACCATGTGACAAATCATATATTTTATGTGATCTATATAATTGCATTATTGACTTTGATAAAGTAGTATAAAATTTATCTTGTAATTTCTTCTTAGTAACCACACCACACCTTCTTTATTGGCTTCATTAAATGTGGTTTTAGCATAATTTGGTTCATCTAAATCTATATCCTTTAATTTTTTAAATGAAAAATTTTTCTTATTTTCCTCTATAATTTGAAGATATCCTTTATTAGCAAAATATATTATTAAAGATATAATTTGTTCATTTTTAGTATGACCATTATATAAATATCCTATTTCTGCTGGAGTTAAATTATCTGGTACAATATATTCTGGCACTATTAGGGATTTTTCTCTATAACCATATTTTTTAAATATCAATATTGCAAAAGATATTATTAAAACGGATGTACTAAGCAGCCCATATACTATTATTTTTGTTGGATCAAATACGATTCTTTCATTAACAAAATATCCTTCTTCTAATTCTATTCTAACAGTTAAACCTTCATTCCTCTCTAAAGCGTTCCCATATAATCCAGGTTTAACATATCCTGCTATAGTATTATTAGATATATTATATATTACATCTTCATGATATGTTGCACCATACCTTCCAACTGTAAAATTAATCAAAGTTTTATCGAATTCCTTTGGCATTTCTATTTTAAATGTAACATTTTTTATTTCAGTATCCCACTCTGTTCCTATTATATTAAAATATAAATCATCAAAATCATCTAAATTATCATCACCAACATCATAATTATATTTAATAACATATCTTTTTGGACCTATTATGGTTTCGTACTTATCACCTATTTTTAAATTTACGTTATTATTTTCTTTATACATAGAAAAAGGTTCACTTACGTTGACGTTTTCTATTATTGCTTTGGTTTGTATTTCATTATCCTTTCTATGATATGTATTTTTATATGGAATTTTTCTTATTATACCATGACTGGATAATGTAAAATTAACATCTATTGTTTCTGTTATATTTAAAACATTATTTTCATTTACTTTTATATCAACATCATAATTTTCTATTTGATAACCATCATCAGCACTTACTGATATTGGAAATACTAGTAACAGAAAAAAAGATATAAAAAGTAACTTATAATAATTCTTTTTCATATCTTCCTCCTATATAACTAAAATTCTACTTTTACATTTTGTCTTTGTTCTTCATTTGCTGAGAATAAATTCATTTCTCTATGTTTAAATAATTTAGCAACTAAATTATTTGGTATTACGTTTATTGCATAATTATAATCTCTAGCAGTTGCATTATAGTATTTTCTTGCTCCTGCAAGTTCTGTTTCAACAGTTTTTAAATCACTTTGTAAACTTAAGAAGTTTGTATTTGATTTTAAATCTGGATAACTTTCTGTTAAGGCAAATAATTTACTTATTGCTTCTGTTACTTCATTATCAGCATCAATTTTATCATTTGCGCTTCCCGCATTTACCGCTTTGTTTCTAGCACTTATTACTTTTTCAAAAGTATCTTCTTCATGCTTTGCATATCCTTTTACTGTATTTACTAGATTAGGAATAAGATCATATCTTTTTACTAATTGAACATCAATATCAGCAAATGCATTTTCTGCTCTCATTCTCTTTCTAACTAAAGAATTTTGTACTCCGATTATCCATAATACTATGAATACTATAATAGCTAAAATAATAATCCAAGTCATTTTAACTCATCTCCTTTTATTTATTATATCAAATTATTTACATAAAAGTAAATAATCATTATTGTTTTTTACATTTAAATAATCTTATTAATGAAATCGATGTAATTGAACCCATTGTATCAATTAATACATCTATAATTGACGAAACCCTTCCACTTATAAAACTTTGATGAAATTCATCACTAAGTGCATATAAAAGGCAAAATAATATACAATATAAAATTATATTTTTATGAATATTGTAATCACTTAAAACTAAAAATATAAGTATACCCAGTATGAAATACTCAGTAAAATGTGCCAACTTTCTAACTGGATAAGAATATTTCTTAATTATTTCATCTTTTGTTGTACTATTAATTTTACCATTAAAAGCTTCATATATTTTTACAATAGTATTGTCAATTATACTATTACTTCTACTTACTGAATCATATCCAGAATCATTTGAAAATATAAAAATTATACCCATCCATAATATTAATAATGTTACTTTAAAAAACTTCATTTAATATTCTCCTTAAACATAACAATATTATACTATCTATTTAAAATATTATCAAACTTAATCCTTTTTTTCTAATTCGCTTATTTTACCAGATAGTCTTATTGCGCAACACATAAATAATAAGCATAATATTATAAATAAAGATAAAACAATCACTAAAAATCTCATAAAAACTCACCTCTAAACAAATATATATATATTATATTCAGAATGTGAGTTTTTCATACATTTTTTACAATACAAATTTAGACAAAAAAAGACACTTATTTTAATGTTTGTATTTTATCCAAAGATAACCCAGTAATTTCAAGTATATCTTCATTTTTTATACCAAATTTCAACATACTTTTAACAATTTCAATATTTCTAGTTTCTATTCCCTGTTCAATACCTTGTTCAATACCTTGAGCA
>CAPQQE010000064.1:0-4365 GCA_948687865.1 uncultured Bacilli bacterium | reverse complement strand
TAATCCTGTATATTTTGAAACATCTTCTATAGAAATACCATCATTTAATAGTTTCTTAGCAGTTTCTTTTATGCCTTGCTCAATACCTTGCTCAATACCTTGCTTAATACCTTGTTCAAGTCCTTCTTCTCTTGCATCTTCCATCATACATTTATATTTAAATGCATCCTCTTCTTCTTTATCATATAACATTGCTAAATATATATCATCACTCATCTTATTTAATTCTTTATTTACTTTTTCCATTATTTCATCACCCTTTGATATTTCTTCTAATTCTTTCCTTTTACTTAACATTATCATTAACATTTTCTTTTCAAATTCATTTAACTTTTCTCTATTATAATATTTTTTTCTTATTAACGCAAGGTTAATTTTGTACTTTATTATTTCTTCATTATCTATATCTCCTTTTTCATCTCTCATTTTATATTCTCTTATTATTTCATTATTTCTTTTTTCATTGTAGTTATCAAAACTTATTTGTATTATTTTTTTATCTATTTCAACTAATGAGGATAGTTTATTTATATATTTATTATTTCTTTCATTTAGTTTTTTATAATATTCTCTGTTCATTTCTAAATTTATTATATTTTCATTTACTTCTACTATTAAATCTGAAGTCTTTTTTCTTTCTTCTATTTTTTCTATTATGTATTCACTATTTTTTATTACTGCATTTTTTATTATATCTTCTTTTGGTATATTTGTTATGTAATTTACTATATCTGCTAGATACTCTCTTTGTGTTACAAATATTCTTTTAAATACTGGATCAAATGTTCCTGGTATTATTTCTTCTTTTCTTCTTTTTTCATCTTTTAAATATCTTTTAAATGTGTTTTCCATTAGTATATTCTCCTTTTCCAACAAGAGAATATCACACTTGATTTTTTTATTCAAATTAGAAAAAATTTATTTTTGAGATATAATTCTTTCTAAAATTTAATTTTTGCATAACAAACTCTATTTTTTGTTTTTATTATTTAACTAAATCGGTAATTTTCTCTAATATAAAAATTTTAAAAAAATGTATTCATATGTTATAATTAACTAAAAAAAGAGGTTAAGGTATGGATGGAATATTAATTGTAAATAAAGAAGAAAATATGACTAGTAGAGATGTAGTAAACATAGTATCAAAAAAGTTAAATACAAAAAAAGTGGGTCATACTGGTACACTTGATCCAATGGCTAAAGGGGTACTAGTATTAGCAATTAATAAAGCATTAAAATTAGTAGATGATATAACTAGTTTAGATAAAGAATATATAGCAGAGGTAACACTTGGAATAAAAACTGATACTTTAGATATAACAGGAAATATATTAGAAGAAAAAAAAGAAAAAATCATAACAAAAGAAAAATTAACTGAAGTACTTAGTTCATTTATAGGTAAATATAATATGGAAGTTCCTATATATAGCGCTATAAAAGTTAATGGTAAAAAATTATATGAATATGCAAGGGAAAATAAAAAAGTGGAACTTCCTGTAAAAGAGGTATATGTAAATAATATAGAATTAATTAATTTAAATAATAATAAATTTACATTTAAATGTAATGTATCAAAAGGAACATATATAAGAAGTTTAATAAGAGATATATGTAGCAAATTAAATGTAATAGGATGTATGTCAGATTTAATTAGAACTAAGCAAGGAAATTTTAATATAGAAAATTCAATAAAATTAAATGATATAAATGAAAATACTGAATTAATAGATATGGTGGATGTAATAGATATACCTAAGATAGAGGTAGATGAGTTTTTATATGACAAAATAAAAAATGGATCTAAGTTAGAAAATAGATACAATTATAATAAGTTAGCATTTATCTACAAAAATAAATTACTTGCTATTTATATAATAGATAAAAATGATAATAAAAAAATAAAACCAAAGAAAGTATTTATATAAAATGGTATTAATATGAAAGAAGTATATAATGAGTTAAATTATTATTTGAATGAAATTTGTAATTATTTACAAAGAGAAAATTCATTTCTTCTAGAAAATATATATAAAATAGCTAGAATAAATGATGAATATTTAGTACATATACGAGATTATGAGTTAAATAATAAAGTATCACAAAATAATCTTTCTTTTTCTGATGTATATTATCTTGCTAGAGAAATTATAGAAAATATTGATAAAAATTATCTTGAAAGATTTGATAATTTAATAAAAAGTGGTGAATTAGATTTTAGTTATGATAATGGATATTATGGTTCACATTATAGACCAATATTAAATAAAGGTGAAGTAAAACAGATTATTAATATTAATAGAGAATTTAATTATAATGATGTAGTAGTTTTGGTTCATGAATTTATTCATTATACAAATGGTAAAAAATATTCCATAAATGGAGAGTATTTATCCGAATTTCTATCTATTTATTTTGAACTTTATGCTGTTGATTATTTGCTTGAAAAAGGTATAAATAAAGAAGAGATAGATATTCTTGATAGAATTAAGAATACAAAAATACAATCAATGAGTTTATGTAAATATGAAATAGTTTTATTAGCATTCATAAAATTTGGAAATTTAGACGATAGTACTGTTTCATTATTACAGCAATATTTTTTACCTATAGAAAAAGAAATATTTGAAAAAGAATGTATTAATTTAAATAAAAAATTAAATATTATAGTAAAAAAATATAAAGATAAAATAGAAGAAAATCCTAAAATGATTGGATATTTATTAAGTGAAGAATTTATAACGTATAATTATAAGTATGTATTAGGAACTTTATTAGCTATATATGCTCGTAAATATTCAGATTTTAATGAAATAATTAATTTAAATAATCATATTAACGAATACGATAATAAGAGTATATATGATATTTGCTTAGGTATTAATATAGATTTAAAAAGTAAAGATTTTGTTAAGAATTTATTTAATGCTGTAGATGAATATATAAGTAATAAAATAGCAAATATTACTAATACTTATTAATATAATTATACTTTCCAATTATTGTCAAAAAAATGTCTATCAGAAAATTTGACAAATTTCGAAATATGCATATAATATATGCTCGAAATATTAATTAGGGGTTTGGTATATAGTGTATAAAATTAGTAAAGATGTGTTGCTTGATACTCTTTAATATGATATACTAATGTAGGTATGCAGTATGGGGCCAAATATTTTAATATTTTAAATTATTAGAGAAAGAGGAATGTTATATGAATATGGAACAGGTTGCTGAAAAAACATCAATTAGTTTAAGTATGGTCATTTATTTTGCAGTAAAGAGGTTATTTGATATATTTTGTTCATTGATTGGTTGTATTTTTCTATTACCAATAGCGTTAATTATTAAGATAAGTTATATGTTGACGGGTGATTTCAAAAGTATATTTTATACTCAAAAAAGAGTAGGAAAACATGGTAAAATAATACACATTTATAAATTTAGATCAATGGTATCAAATGCAGACGTAATTTTAAAAGAGTTATTAAAGGATGAAAAATATAAAAAAGAGTGGGAATTAAATCAAAAATTTGAAAATGATCCTAGAATAACAAAAGTTGGTAAAATAATAAGAAAAACATCATTAGATGAAGTACCACAATTTATTAATGTATTAAAAGGTGATATGTCATTAATTGGACCAAGACCTCTTATTGAAGGAGAACTTGATTCACATAATGGTAATCATGAAATATATGAATCAGTTAGACCTGGAATTACTGGTTGGTGGGCATGTAATGGTAGAAGTGCTACTACATATGAAAAAAGATTAGAACTTGAATATTATTATGCGCAAAATGCTAGCTTAAAATTGGATATAAAATGTATATGGTTAACAATAAAAACAGTAATATCTAGAAATGGTGCAAAGTAAAAAATAGATAGGGGTATGACAATATGAAAGTAGACATTATATGTCCACTATATAATGCAGAAAAATATATTTATAATTTAAATAAATCACTTTTAATACAGAAAAACGTAAAAATAAACGCTATAAAATATATATTAACAAAAAGCAAAGATAATAGTGAAAAAATACTTAAAGATAATAAATTAAGTTATAAAATTATAAAAAAGGAAGAGTTTTCTCATAGTTTAACAAGAGAAAAAGAAGCTTTAGAAATAGTTGTGTTCATCTCTCAAGATATAGTTATAGAAAGAGATGATTGGCTATGTAATTTAGTTAAACCGATCATTGATAAAGAAGCAGATGCAACATATAGTAGACAATTAACAAAATATGATAATATTGAAAAGTATACTAGAGAATCCAATTATCCAGATAAATCATTTATAAAAACAAAAGATGATATACAAAAATTAGGATTAAAGACTTTCTTTTTTTCAGATGCAGCATCTGCA
>CAPQQE010000063.1:6272-7653 GCA_948687865.1 uncultured Bacilli bacterium | reverse complement strand
AATATAAGATAAGTATCTTTATTTAAAGTAGCAATTGCAAGACAAGCAATTATAACAATAAGTGAAGTAAATAATGTTATTGTTATAGTTAAAATTTTAGATAAATATATTTTATTTTTACTTACAGGAAGTGTATGTGTTAAATAAGATTCATCTTTATAGATATTTTTTATAAATCTTGACCAATTTATCATTAAACAATTTATCACTATTGCTATTAAAATTCCAATAAAAATACCACAACATATCTTATCAATTATTAATACTATCAAACTTTGTTCAACACTTTCTGCTACTCTTATAATAATTGAAAAGAAAATAGCTAGAATATAGAAGACTGTCAAAGATTTATAAGTCCACTTTAAATCATATTTTAATAACTTTCTTAACATTTAAAATTCCTCCTAAATATCTCATCTATTGAAGCATTTTCTTTTGTTCTTAATTCATCTGCTGGTGATGTTAAAATAACCTTGCCTTTATCAACAAAAATAACTTCATCTAGTATCCTTTCAATATCACTTATTAAATGTGTTGATATGATTACACTTGCTCCCTCACTAAAGTTTGAAAGAATTGTATCTAATATATAATCTCTTGTTGCAGGATCTACACCGCCTAATGGTTCATCTAAAATATAAAGTTCTGCATCTCTACTCATAACTAATATTAATTGTAATTTTTCTTGCATTCCTTTTGACATTTTACTTATTTTTAAATTTATATCTAAATCCAAGTCTTTTAGTAATTTAATTGCTTTTTCCTTGCTAAAATCATCATAAAATTCATCAAAAAATGTTAGTACTTGAAAAATTGTCATATTCTTATCTAAATATGTTCTTTCAGGTAAATATGATATAACCCTTTTTGAATTAATACCTGGCACCTCTCCATTAATTAATACCTCTCCACTTGTAGGAGTTAGTAAATCATTTATTAATTTTATAAGTGTCGTTTTACCACTTCCATTTTTTCCAAGTAATCCTATAATTTTTCCTCTTGGAATGGTTAAATTAATATTACATAAGATTTTTTTATTATCAAAATCTTTACATAAATTATTACACCTAACGAGTTCCATCTTTCCCTCCTAATTCCTGCAAGTAACTTAATGCTGATTCATAATCTATTCCTATATCTTTCATACTATCAAGATAATTATTACCTTTTTCTATTGCTAAATCCCTTTTTGTTTTTTCAATCAGTTTTTCATCTTCAGTCACATATTTTCCATTTGTTCTTTCTGTATAAATTAATTTCTCTTCTTCTAGTTCTATTAAAGCTTTTTGCATTGTATTTGGATTAACCTTCATTATAAGTGCTAGCTCTCTTACAGAAGGTAGTTTTTGTCCCTTTTTGAATTTACCAGAAACTATGTCAG
>CAPQQE010000063.1:3800-6262 GCA_948687865.1 uncultured Bacilli bacterium | reverse complement strand
AAAACAATCTCAATCCTTAGTTTTTCAACTAATTGTACATAAATTGGTCTTTCGTTATCAAAAATATAATCCATAATTATCTCCTTTATTATTGTATTACTTGCATAATACAATAATACTATATATATTTTTATATGTCAATAAGATTATTAATTATTTTAATGCAATATATATACTTAACATTATAAAAAAACAAATCTTATATATATCTAGATTTGTTTTATAATTTTTTATTCCAATTATCTCTTATTTATTTTACATATTATTATCTATTATCCTTAATATTGTATCTAAATCTTGCTTTGATATTTTCGATTGCCTATCCCCCTTTTGTATTTCCTGGCAACCTTCTTTTAAATAATATATTTGATCACCAACTATTATGTTATGCGAAATTATTCCTTTACATATTTCAGAGTCATATTTTGAATTAACCAATATATTATATAATTTATTTATATCATTACTATTATTTAACTTTATTATATTGTCATTATATTCAATTGTAATATTTTTTTCATTTGGTAAATCATATTTCATAAACCAACTTCCCATCTTTACACCAATATTACTTTCATAAGGCTCATTTGGTGATACACCAACGTATCTAATAACTTTATAGCCTAATCCAAAGTAAGTAACTTTACTTCCATCACTGCTAACTACTTTGATACAATACTTTGGCTCATCACCTGCTGTCACTCTCCTAATAAATTTTATTATAGAACAAATAAATATTTTCTTCTCCATATAATCCTCCATTTTTATAGAATGTTACTCCCAATTTATATATCCTTTTTCCTCATAATCATTACATTTTAAATATATTTTATAATATAATTCACAATTATGTTGGTAATCTAAGGAATTTTCAAGAAATTGGTTAATTTTAACATATACATCACAATAAGATTCATTATCAATATCAAGTAATTGATCTTTTTTAATATAACCATTATTTATTAGAATTGATGAATTAAAGAAATTTATAGTTGATGTTGTTTTATTAAATCTTTTTGATATCAAGCAGCCTGGATGAGTAGCTTTAAGATTCCACTCAACTGCGCTTTTAACATCTTCTCTTATTTCATTGTACCTTTCTCGTCTTTTGATTTCTTGATTAACTTTATATTTCTTATATGATACATAGCCAATAGCTAAGCATATCATTATTACTAAAATCACTAATAATATTGTTTTTTTCTTTTTCATACTTATTACTCTTAATTATATCAACCTTTCATTTAAATTTTAAGGAACTTTTGTTGCCAGATATTTAGTTTATAAATAAATATATATTCATCATAGGTAATATTTGTACTACTTAGTATTTATCTATATTTTTTTAGCATCTAACTTAACTATTATACCATTTAAATCATATTCACTAGTTATAGTATTATCCTCTATTATCTCCTCTGATAAAGTTTCATTTTTAATATAATCATTAAACTCTTCTATTATATTTTTTATATCTCCACTATAATATAATTTAATTCTATCTGCAACATCTAAATCTTTATTTTTTCTTATATTTTGAACTTTAGATACAAGTTCTCTTGCTATTCCTTCATTAATTAGATTTTCTGTTAATGTAGTATTTAGTATAATAAAGTTATTATTTTCCATTGCAGTATCAAAACCTTCTTTAGATTCTACTCTTATATCTACCATATCAGAATTTATTTCTATATCTTCATCTTTAAATTTTACTATAACTACTTCATTATTTTGAAGTTTATTAATATTATCATTATCTAAAGTACCAAGTAATTTAGCATATTCATTTATATCTTTACCAAACATTTTACCACATACTTTAAAGTTAGGTTTTACTTTTAAATTCATATACTTGTTTAAATTACTTTCAAATACTACATTTTTAACATTTAACTCTTCTTTTATAAGCTCAGTTAAATCTGAAAGTATAGTTTCATTCTTACCATCAAGTATTACTTCACTTATTGGTTGACGTACCTTTATTTTTGCTTCTTCTCTTGCATTTCTACCAAGTGAAATTAAATCTCTTACTAAATCCATCTTATTTTCTATATCTTCATCTATTAAATTTTCATCATATTCTGGATAATCTTCTAGATGAACAGATTTTTTGCCTGTTAGTTTAATAAATATTTCTTCTGTTATAAATGGCACGATAGGTGATAGTAATTTACATAAACCAGTAAGTACATCATAAGTAGTTTTATATACCGCTTTTTTACTATCATCTAAGTCTGATGCCCAAAATCTTCTTCTATTACGTCTTATATACCAATTTGATAAATCATCATTTAAGAATGTAAATGCATATTTAGTTACCTTATTTAAATCATATTCTTCAAATGCATTTGTAACATTTTTAATTAGTTTATTATATTTTGATAAAAGCCATTTATCTATTTCATCTAATTTATCATAAGGTACTTCAAAACATCTTGGATCAACATTATCAGTATTTGCAT
>CAPQQE010000063.1:0-3790 GCA_948687865.1 uncultured Bacilli bacterium | reverse complement strand
CATACATACTAAAGAATGTATAAGTATTTTTAAGTGTACCTAATATCTTAGAGTTAATCTCTTTAACGCCATCTTCATCAAATTTAATTGGTTGCCATACTGGAGAAACTGATGGTATATACCATCTTACTGCATCTGCACCATATTTTCTTATTATTCCAAAAGGTTCTATTGCATTACCTCTACTTTTATGCATTTTTTGACCATTTTTATCAAGTAATAAATCATTAACTAGTACATTCTTATATGCAGATTCTCCCATTATAAATGTAGATATTACTAGTAATGTATAAAACCATCCTCTTGTTTGATCTACACCTTCTGCGATAAAATCAGCTGGAAACTGTTTTTCAAATAATTCTTTATTTTCAAATGGATAATGATATTGCGCAAATGGCATGGCTCCTGAATCAAACCAACAATCTAATACATCTGTTATTCTATTCATTGTTTTACCACATTTTGAACATTTAATATGTATATCATCAACATAAGGTCTATGAAGTTCTATATTTTCATCTATATTTTCAATTGATTTTTCTATTAATTCTTTTTTTGAACCAATACACTCAGTATGACCGCACTCACAAGTCCAGATAGGTATTGGGCAACCCCAATATCTATTTCTTGATATACCCCAATCTACCATATTTTCAAGCCAGTTTGCAAATCTTTTTTCACCAACATAATCTGGATGCCATTTTACTTTTTTATTAGCATCTATTATCTTATCTTTATAATCTGTAACTTTTATATACCATGATGGTTTTGCATAATAAAGTAGTGGTGTTTTACATCTCCAACAATGAGGATAATTATGTTTTATTTTTTGTTTTTTAAATAACTTATCATTATCTGAAAGATATTTAATAATATCTATTTCAAGTTCTTCATCATATACTACTCTTCCTTTCCAAGGACCAGCATTATATTTTCCATCAAGACCAACTGGATTAAGTGTTGGCAAATTATATTTACTACCTACTTTATTATCATCTTCACCAAATGCTGGGGCAATATGTACTATACCTGTACCATCAGCATCTGTTACATATTTATCACATGTTATATAAAATGCCTTTTTATCTACATCTAGTTCTTTTATTAATTGTTCATACTCAGTATATTCTAAATCCTTACCTTTAAACTCATCTACTATTTCATAATCTTCACCAAGTACTTTTTCAGCAAGACTCTTACATACAATAAAGTTATAACCTTTTGATTTTACTTTTATATAATCATATTCTGGATTTACACAAAGTGCAACGTTAGCAATTAAAGTCCAAGGTGTTGTTGTCCAAACAAGAATATATGTATCTTCTTTTTTTAGTTTAAATGGCACAATTACAGTATTTACTGAAATTTCTTTATATTCTTGAGCTGCTTCATGTGATGATAAACTTGTACCACATCTAGAACAATAAGGAGTTATTTTATACCCATTATATAAAAGTCCTTCATCAAAATATTTCTTTAATATCCACCATTCTGTTTCAATATAATTATTATCATAAGTAATATATGGATTTTCTATATCTATAAATTGTCCCATTTTCTCTGTTAAATTTCTAAATGATTCTTCATTTTCCCATACACTCTCACGGCATTTTTTGTTAAATTTTTCTATTCCATAATTTTCGATGTCTTTTTTACCAGAAAAACCTAATTGCTTTTCAACTTGTACTTCAACAGGAAGTCCATGAGTATCCCAACCAACTTTTCTAAGTACTTTATACCCTTTCATTGTCTTATATTTACAAAATGAATCTTTTAATTCTTTTGCAACCATATGGTGTATACCTGGTTTACCATTTGCTGTTGCAGGGCCATCGTAAAACACAAAATTTTCACTATCTTTTCTGTTTTCTATAGTTTTATCTAATATATTTTCTTTTTTCCATTTTTTTAATATTTTTTCTTCCATCAAATAATTTTCTTCTTTTACTAGTTCATCAAATATCTTCATTTTATATTCCTCCTAATATTACATATGTATAATAAACTATAAATAATACAAGCATTATTATACCTTCATGTCTATCAATTTTTCTTTTCTTATATGTTAATATAAATAATATTATTGACGATAATATCATTGCCAGTTTTTTCGCAGACTTGTAAGCATATCTATATAATTAAATGTTCCTATTGTTATATTATTAATAATAGCAGCTGGTACTCCTATTACTATACCTATATTAAATATATTACTACCTATTATATTACCTATTGCTATATCATTTTCACCTTTCCTTGATGCCTGAATACTTGTGACAAGTTCAGGTAAGCTTGTACCAAATGCTACTACAGTTAATGATATCATCTTTTCACTAACTCCAAAGTTTACTGCTAATTGTTTTGCATTTTCTACTACTAAATAATATATAAATATTATAAAGAATAGTAATATTACAATTCCATCTGTTCTTGATATTACATTAGTAATATTTTTATCAAACATATTATCAAAAACTAAAACTGTAAGTAATATTGAAAATAATATTGTTAGTGGTATCTCTTTTTTTACTGTATTATCTTTTACTTTCATTGGATTAAATAAACTTGATATTCCAAGAATTAATAATATATTTAATATATTACTACCTACAACATTACCTAAAACTATATCTGAACTATTTGTTAATACTGATTTAATAGATACAGCAAGTTCTGGTGCACTTGTACCAAATGCTACTATGGTAAGACCTATTATTAGTTTTGGTATTTTTAAGTTAAGTGCCGCACTTGATGCACCATCTACAAAAACATCAGCACCTTTTATTAATAATACAAAACCTACAATTAATAATATTATACTTATTATCATATTTACCTCCAAAAAATAAAAATCCATGATTATAGGGACGATTATTTCGCGGTACCACCCTATTTCATAGATTTCTATGCTCTTTATCTATTAACGCTAGTATACGTTCTAACCTACTTATTTCAGTTAGAAATATCAAGAGTGATTTAATATTTATAAATATCATGTCTCTCATCATACGACATTTTTCTGTAAATATTTTAATAAATATTCGTCTCTATCATTTATTCTATTTCTTCTAATACCTCTATATCATCAACCATTTTAAGTTGTTCTTCTAAGTTATTTTTAAGTTTTCTTTTAAACATTATTATATTTTTTCTTAAAAGGGATGCTTGATATTCTATCTTTTCAGATCTAACAAGCGCATCATTAATAATTATACTTGCATTTTTTTTAGCTTCTTCCAATATTAAATCACGTTCTTGTTTGGCAACTCTCCTAATATGCTCCCCTGTATCTTCAGCCATAACAATTGCCTTATTTAATGTAGCCTCTAGTTCATCAAACTTTCTTGCTTTATTAATAACATCATCATTTGATTTGGTTTTAGAAAGTTGACTTTTTAAAAGTAATATTTCTTGATTTTTTTGTCTATTTGATTCAATTAATTTTTCAACCTGTGATATTACTTCATCCAAAAAGCTATTAACTTCTTCTGGATTATAGCCATGAAGTGTTTTACTAAATTTTTGCATATATATCACCTCAAAAACTATTTCTTAATTTTTCCTCATCTTCTGTCATTTTACCTTGCACATTTATATTTTTAGGCGTACATAAAAATATTCCAGGTCCAAGTTTTTGCAAATCCCCCCCAATTGCATATAAAGTTCCACTTAAAAAATCTACTATTCTTTTAGCTTGTTCATTTGTTACTCTTTTTAAATTAACAACAACTGTATTTCTCTTTTTTAAATGATCTGCAATTTGTTGACTCTCAGAATAAGCTCTTGGTTT
>CAPQQE010000062.1 GCA_948687865.1 uncultured Bacilli bacterium | reverse complement strand
CTGCTAGCATTACCTCTTCTTCTGCTTTTACTAGATTTTCATAATCATTTATTGCTTCTTGTGAAATGCCATATATACTACTTGGTATGATCCTTTAGCATAATTTGTATTGGCATTTCCCCAACCAAGTAATAATCTTTCACCTTTTTCAGATAAAGTCCATCCAGATACATCATTATCTATATTCCAATAACCTTTTCCATTTGCATCTTTACTATAGTATAAAAGTGCCGCATGTCCTGGTTGACCTATAACAGTTGCTGGTATTCCATGAGTTGTACGTATATTTGAACCAGTTTTTGATATACCACCACAAACTGCCCCTGTACCAAATTTATTTCTCATGTTCATCCATACTTTATATAATTTATATTCAGAGGTTCCTCTTGTTACAGATAAAGTATAACTTTTAGTATTTTTACCTCCTGGAATTGTATAACTTAAATCAAATAATCCTGTTCCATTTACCGCAAATAATTCATTAAAATAATCTTTATTTGCTTCATCATAATAAACTGGGTTACTATAATTTGGCCATACATATGCCATATATGGGTGTGGTGTTAAGTATTTCCATGCTTGATTTGGATATTTATTTATATTTGATTGTACATAGTCATTTAACCATAATATTTCTTCATCATCTATCGCATTATTCATAACAAAGCGCATTTCTTCAACTTGTAAAGTCTCAAACCATGGTGTTATATCTATACTATCAGTTACCTTAAATTTTCCATTCTTATGTAAGTATTTAAATATCGCATAACGTCTAAGTGAATCCGATATATTTTCCTTTGTATTTCCTTGCATCCATAAATTAACTTTTTGTGAATGTGTAAGTGATAAAGTTATTGCCATTTTCTTATATAAATCACCATAAGTCATTTGTGGGTACCACTTATTATTTAAAAGTTCTTTATTTGTGAAATCATCAGAATACTCATTATAAAGTCTAGATAACTCTGTTAATGAATTGTAATAATTACCCCCATCAGGTTGTCCACCCAACATATATAATCTAAGATTCTCTACATCACTAGTTAACCATGTATATGTTTGTTTATTTAATTCACTTTCATTTAAAAATTTCTTTAATGCATAATTACCTACATTACTAATAAATTTTCTTTGAAGAATTAGTAATTCATAATCCTTGTTATCTAAACTAGCATTAGAATATTCTTTTTTTATTTTTTCATCTAACTGCTTTGTATCAATAACAAGAACATCAGCTTCTTCTTTATAATTTTCCTTAATTAATTTAGAATCAACATAAACAGAGTGATCGTTTCCATTCGCACCATTATCATTAGCGACTAATTTTAGAAATTTAACCCCCTTTATATCTATTTTAACAAAATTTGCATCATCTGATGATTTAACTGCTGATGGATTTGGATCTGTTTTTAAATCCCAAGTTTTACCATCTTTTGATGTATAAATATAAAATTTAACACCATTTCCTTTATTTCCAGATGAACTATTTACTGCAGTATAAGTAGTAAAATAATCATAATCTTGATAATTAGTTAAATCATATACCATTGTAGAACTAGCATGTGCCCATATACCCTTTTCAAAATTATAGAATGCACCTTCTATTTTTATTGAAAAGTTTGATCCATTATCAGTTTCATTTATATGTATACTTCCCCATCCAGGTCTTGACTCATTTTTAACATATGGAATATCTGATAAATATATATATGCATTTGGATCATATGTTGATTCTGATAAATATGTATTTTCATTCTTTATATCTACTTTTGATATTAAGCTTTCAACCTTATTAGTATCATCTATGTTATTTTGACATAATAAAAATATAAATATCATACATATTTGAATTCCTATTAATGATAATATCTTTCTCTTTCTATATAATAAAACCTTTTCATTCATAAATAATTCCCCCTTGAAATTGCAGACTATTATATACGAAAAATTAAAATAAAGCAAATTTTTTTAAAAAAATTAATATTTTTGATGCTTTTTACGTATTTTATGTAAATAAAAAAGACGTAATTTTACATCTTTTTACAATAATATTTATTGATTATTATTACTAAACCCACAATCTAATTCAACTTTTACTGTATAATCTTTATTTCCATACGGACTCTTTGGATATATGATTACTCTTGTACTTTTGTCATTACACTTTTTACCTTTTTCATTTTTAAATTCTTCTATACTTTTTTTGATTTCTTCATCTTCCTTGTATCTTGATAAATTATCTAGATTTACTTTTATTCCCACATCTTTATAGCTTGATAAGAATTCATTTATTTCACTTGTACTTTTTCCTTTTGTTATTTCAGGATAATAGAACTCTGTATAAAAATCTTCTCCCATATTTTTTAGTTTACTATTTAATTTATCTTCTAATGATGATGCTTTAGTAAAATGTAATATAACCATAAATATAGCTATTAAAACAACTCCTATTAAAATTATTTGGATCAGTTTCATTATTTTTTTATTATTTTCTACCTGAACAGGTTCCTCAATCTTTTTTACTTCAGTATTTTTTTCTGTTTTTTTCTCTTCTTTTAATTCTTTATTTTCTTTTCCCATAGTATCACTTCTTTCTATAATTTTCTGTTATTGTGTATTCCCTCTCGACGTCTTCATCCCCTAATTTTTCATTTCTTATAATCTTAACTTCTTTTTGTACTTCAGAAACTGATTCATCATCTAAAATAGCTTGGATCATATCACTATCCTTATTACCATCATCAACAGGAATTGTACTAGGAACAATTATATCATCATATGTATTATTATCTTCATTATATAACATTGAACTATTATTATCAACTAATGCAGGCTCTAATTTAGTATTTATAAACATATTATTTTCTTTTTCACTAAGTTCTTTCTTCTTATTAAATTCATCTATTAAATCTTTATTTTTCTTATTTAAGTATAACATTAGTAATATTAATAATATAGTAAATATAATTGCGATTAATAGTAAGTAATAATCTTTCAAATAATTTAATAGAAAATGATTACCTTTTTTATCTACTTCAATGGTATAACTTTTTGTAAATCCATTTTTATCTGTTACTGTTACTAAAACTGTATTACTTCCTGGTTTTAGTTCTTTATTACCTTCTATTTTTACTGTAGATGTATCACTAACAGGAATTGCACTAATATCTAATTTATTTACATCTTTATCTACTGTTATTTTATATGAACCATCTTTATCCTTTTTATCTAAAATATTTTTGTCATTTACAGTTAATTCTTTTAAGTCTGTATCACTTTTATATGAACTTCTTTTTACATTTATTGTATATACTTTAACACTAGAATCTTCTGCAGTTACAGCAATTGTTATTACATTTGATTTATTTACTTCTAAGTTTTTTAAATTACCATTAGATATAGTTACCTTTGCTTTTGAATTTGCAGGTTTTGCACTTGTATTAATATTTGTTACTTCAAATGGTACTATTACATCATAATCAGTTGTATTTGGATCAAATACTAAGTTTGGTATACCACTTATACTCTCTAAATTATTATTATTTGATTTTTTTGACGTATTATTTTCATTATTTTTTGCTGGATTTCTAGTAACTTCTATTTTATATAACTTTTTAGTCCCATCTTCTGCCTGTACCTCTACTATAATATTATTTTTACCAACAGATAAATTATTATTTCCTGATATTGATACATTTGCCTTATTATCATTAGGTGTTGCATTTACAGTTAAGTTTTTAACACTATTATCAACTGTTAATTTATATGAAGTTGTATTTGGATCAAAGGATGGTGAAATATTATGGTTTGATACACTTAATTTAGATAAATAAGAATCATTTGATTTTTTTGTTTCTACTTCTTTTATAGTAATTGTCTTAGTTATAGGACTTGCGATTAAAGATTCACCTATACTAGTTGTTCCTTTTATATTTGACACTTCTATCTTTGTGTTCACAGCATCTAAGCTTTTTACCTTAAATTGTACCTTAAATATTTCAGAATCTTCTCTTTTTGTATTTTCTGGTGGATTATCATCATAACCTAAGAATGTTATTTTATTTTCCGGAGTTGATTTATATACATTCCAACCATTTATACTGCTTGTTATATCTATAAATTCTAATCTACTAGAGTCATAAGTTATAACACCTGAATATCCAGAATATCCATTTTTTATAGATGATAAGTTTCTTGCATAGAAAGTTAAAGTAATATTACTTCCCTTTGTAACGCTACTTGGTGCATCTATACTTAAATTATACGTTTCTACAGCATTTACATTAAACGCAAATAGTATATTTATAAATATTACTATAAGTGTAAATGTTATATATTTTAGTTTCTTCATATTACTTATCCTCCTTTGCATATAAATTTAAATTACCCAGTATATGTCTTCTTATTTGTATTAGATCTGATACTTCACTATTATCGTCATTATTTACATCAGATGCATATAATTCATTTTTATTAAATTCAATAGTTTGAAGTATATATAATCTAAATTTAATTATATCAGATACTGCAACTTCTCCATCACTATTTATATCACCTTTTATAATCAATGTTTTTGAATCAGTTTCAACTCCATTAATTATTAATTTAATTGTATATCCTGTCGCAACCATATCCATATCATTAATCTCATTTGAATTTAAATCATATATTTTTAAGTTTTCTATTGGATTAGTCATCTCATTTTTAATGTCTATAGATGTTCTTTTTTCATTTATTGTCTTTATATAACTTTCTTCTATTTTATGTATATTAGATGTTATCTTATTTTGTCCTATATAAACATTTATAGTATATACTTTTTGATTACCATTTTTATCTACTACAGATATACTAATATTATTATTACCAATATTTAGATTTTCATTTCCATCAATTGTTACTGTTGAGCTCTTACTTTCAGGTATTGCAATTACATTAAGTTCTGGTACTAAATTATCAAGTCTTAGATTATAATTATATAATTCTTTATTAAACTCTTCTTGTAGTTTATAATTTTCAACACTTAATTGTGATAAATATGGATTTACAACTGTTCCTTTATTTACAACAATTCTATATATATTTTCATTTCCATCTTCATCTTTAGTTATTATTTCAATTACATTTGAGCCTTCCGTTAAGGTATAAGTTCCTGTACCTATTATTTCATTTTTACCTGTTGCTTCTACTGTTATTTCATCTTCATCAATTAAATCTACAGTATAATCTTTTATATTCTTATTAAATTCTGGAGTTAATTTTCCTTTATTTACTGTTATTGAATCTAATTTATTATTATCATCATCTAAAACATTAACATTTACAAATATATTATAAATATTAGTTTCTCCTGATTCACTAGTTACTGTTATTTTAAACTGGTTTCTTCCCTTAACTAACTGTTTAATTCCATCACCTATTACTGTTTGCGTTTCTTCACCCTTAGTTGTAGTTATAGTTATTTCACTTTCTTCCTGATATAAATCAACATTATATGCTGTTTCATATTTATTAAATACTGGATTTAATGTTCCTTTATTTACTGTTATATTATCTAGGTATTTATTAGTACTTAATCCTTTTGTAAATTCAATAGAATATGTTCTTTCTAATCCTCCTGTTGTTGATACCACTATTTTATGGGTTTGTGGGAAGGATGTAATTGATACTTTCCCATCTCCTGTTACTGTAAGTGAAGATTGTCCTTTAGTAACAGATATATTAACTTCATTTACCTTATTTGATAGTTCTACTACATAATTTAATGTACTTTTATTAAACTCTGGACTTAATGAATATCTAGTGCCATCATTATCAGTTACCACAATATCATTTAAGAAATTATTTACCTGTTGTTGTCTTACTACATTTATTACGTATGTTCTAACTGTTTCATCTTCCGCAACTACATTAATATATACTTTATTATCAGACCCTACTACAAAATTATTATTACCATCTACTTCAATATTTGAAGTATTTACTTCTCTTACTGCATTTATATTTAAATTTTCTACTTCATAAGGTACTGTAATGTTATAATTTAGGGTTTCTTTATTAAATTCTGGACTTAATACTCCTTCATTTACATTTAAATCCTTTAAATAATTATTACTTGATTTCGCTCTTGTTACCTTTATTGTATAAATTTTTATTGTTCCATCTTCTGCAGTTACTGTTATATTTATATCATTTTCTCCTGTATTTAATGTTATCTCGCCATCACCAGATACTTCTGCTGTATCATCTAAAGTAATTGCTTCTATATTTATTCTATCAACACTATTTTCTACATTTAATGTATAATTTAGTTCATCTTTATTAAAGTTCTCTATTGTTTGTCCATTTACTTTTAAATCACTTAAATCCTTGTTAGATGATGCTTCTCTATTTACATTTATTTTATATGTTCTAGTTTCATTATTTTCTGCTTTTACCTCTATATTAAATGTTTGTAAACCAACATTTAATGATTTTATTCCAAGACCAGATATAGTTTGTGCATCATGCCCTTTTTCTGCTGATATTTCCATTACCTTAGTTAAGTTATCAACTGATATACTATATTCAAGTGTATCTTTATTAAAGTTTGGAGTTAATGTTCCTGGATTTATTGTAAGACTTGTTAAATAATTATTATTAGAAGCTTCCTTAGTTATAACAATTACATAAGTTCTGGACTCTCCACTTTCACTTGTTACATCTATATTGAAATTATTTACTCCTGTTTGTAAGTTTACAGATCCTGTTCCTACTATAGAACTTGTACTTACTTCTGCACTAGCATTTATTGTTACACTAGTGATATCACTTGGTACAGTTAAAGTATAACTTAATTTTGTTTTATTAAATTCTGGACTTATAGTATAACCATCTACTTCTAAATTAGATAAGAAATTATTTGAATTTGCTTTTCTTGTAACTTTTACTACATATACTCTTTCTATTCCTGAATTACTTGTTACTCCTATTTCAAATGAATTTTCACCTATTTCTAGAGTTTTCCCTCCAAGTCCTTTTATAGTACTTGTATTATCTTCTTTTTCTCCTGATATAACTATTTTATCAATATTATTTTCTACTGTTATATTATAATCTAATTTAGTTTTTACAAATGCATCTATATATTCAGTATTATTTAAATCCTTTACTGAAATAGATGAAAGAAAATTATTAGTTGATGGTTGTCTTAATACATCAATTTCATACACCTTTAATGTTCCATCTTCTGCGGTTACTGTTATTGTTACTTTATTTGTTCCAACTTTTAAATCCTCATTATTATTTATTACAGCATTAGCTTTTAAATCTAATGTTTCAGCAGTTATAGTTAAACTACTTACTTCATTTGGTACTATTACTTCATATTTAGTTTTATCTTTATTAAATGCTGGACTTAAGGTTCCACTTGATAATGTTATACTCTTTAAATCTGCATTATTGGATTTATCTCTATCTATCCTTAATAAATATGTTTTCTTAGCTATACCATTTTCAGCCGTTACTATTATACTAATATTATTTAAACCAGTTTGTAAATTTATGGATCCTGCCCCTTCAACACTAATAGCATTTGGATCTTGTTTATATGCTGTTATTTCTAAATTACTAACATTATTTGGAACATTTACATCATACTCTGTTGTATTTGGATCAAAATTTGGAGAAATA
>CAPQQE010000061.1 GCA_948687865.1 uncultured Bacilli bacterium | reverse complement strand
TGGCGGGGTACATAGTCATATAGATCATTTTAAGGCATTATTAAAATTATGCAGTGATAAAAAAATTGAAAATGTATGCCTTCATGTATTTACTGATGGAAGAGATACATATAAAGAATCTAGTATTAAATATTTAAATGAGTTAGAAAATGAGATAAATAAATATGATATAGGTAAAATATGTACTATATCAGGTAGATATTATGCAATGGATAGAGATAATAGATATGAGAGAACAAAAAAATGCTATGACGTTATTGTAAATAATAAGGAAATAAAAGTGATAATTATAAAAGATATATAAATGATAGTTATAGTAATAATATAACTGATGAATTTATAGAACCTGTTATTATAAATGAAGGACGTATAAAGGATAATGATAGCATTATTTGGGTTAATTTTAGACCTGATAGGGGAGTGCAAATACTTAAAAGCATAATAGATTTTAATATATTTAAAGATATTGCAGATGTAGTTGCAAGTATTAAATAATATTCATTTAACAACTATGATGCATGTATCAGATGACATTAAATCGGATATAGCATTTAAAAAAGAAATAATAGATAATACTTTAGGAATATATTTATCAAAATTAGGTATGAAACAGCTTAGAATAGCCGAAACAGAGAAGTATGCACATGTAACTTATTTTTTTGATGGTGGAAGAAATCTAGAGTTAAAAGGATGTGATAGAGTACTTATTCCATCTCCTAAAGTTTCTACTTATGATTTAATGCCTCAAATGAGTGCGCCACAAATAACTAATGAATTACTGTTAAAAATGGAAAATAATTATGATTTTATATTACTTAATTTTGCGAATGGTGATATGGTCATACTGGAAACTTAGATGCAACAATAAAAGCAGTAGAATGCCTTGATAGTATGATTGGTAAAATATATAATAAATGCAGTGAAAAAGATTATTTATTAATAATTACAGCTGATCATGGTAATGCTGAGAATATGTTAGATGATAATAATAATATAGTTACAAGTCATACTATAAATAAAGTTCCATTTATTGTATGTGATTCTAACTTAATAGTAAATAATGTTGAAAAATTATCAGATATAGCGCCATTTATAATAAAATATATGAATTTAAATTTACCAGATGAAATGAAATAAGATTTATGATATAATAATATTAGGATAAAAGGAATAGGAGAAGGGCATATGAAAAAATTTATAAATATACTTATATTTTTATTTATATTTGCGCTATACTTTATAACTTTTATGATGATATATGATAATTTTAGAGAGAGAAAATTAAATAATCAAGAAAAACATGCACTTGAATTATTTGAAAATAAAATAGATAAGAAAAAAGAAGAGGTTGATAAACAGCCAGAAAAAACATATACGGTTAATTATAATGGATATACAATACTCGGTAGAATAGAAATACCCAAAATTGGAATAAATACGGTTATATTAAAAGAACAAACATATGCTGCGATGAGTATAGGTGCAATAAAAACGTATGGTGTTGAGCTAAATGAGAAAGGAGGATTTGTAATATCCGCTCATAATTTTAGAGGAAAAAGTTCATTTTTCTATCCAATAAGAAATTTAAAAAATGGTGATAAAATATATATATATGATACAATTGGGAGAAAATTAGAATATGTAGTGTACTCTGTAAATAGACAAGTTTCTCCTAATGATACAAGTTATTTAACATATGTTGATGGCTATAATGTTACTTTAGTTACATGTGAAAACGGAGGTAAAGCAAGAATTATAGTAAGTGCTCATATAATTTAGAGGTTTATAAATATAAAATATACAGATTATTGTACTAATAATCTTTTTTTTATGACAAGAATGTGTTATTATATTAATTAGAATAGGAGGAATAAGATGAATGAGTTTGATATAGATGATGATTTACCTTTTTCTCCTATCGAAAGTAATGAAGATAACAACTTGAAAGATAATAATGAAAAAATAATTAATAAAGATGAAAATCTTTCCAACATACAGAATATTGAAGAAGAATCCAAAATTTTAACAATAGATGATAGTAGTGATAAAAAAGATGATGATTTTATAGGGCAGGAAGAAAATACTAATTTAAATGATAGTAATTCTATATTTTTACCTAAAGATATAAAAGATGAAGATATAGAATCTCTTGAAAACTTATTTAAAACAAAAGATACAAGTGATAGCAATATTAATTCAGTAGAAGAGGTAATTCTAAACAGTGATACTCTTAATAACGATTCAAAACCTCAGGAAAAAAAACAAATAAAAATTAATAAATTAAAAATAAATAATAATATTTCTAATAAAATAGTAAAAGTTTTACCCATTTTTGCATTTCTTTTCGTATTGATTTTGAGTATATACATATTTATTTATAATGCTAAGGCAGATATTTCAAATTTGATAAAAATAGAAGAAAAATCAAAAGTAGGATATATAAATAATTCTGGTGAAGTTATTGTAAGACCAAAGTATTTATATGGTACAGATTATTATAAAGGTTATGCTGTTGTTAAAAATTATAATAGTTTATATGGAATATTAGATAGTAAAGGTAATAATGAAATAGCGTTTGGTAATATTTTTTCAGCTACTTTATATAAAAATAGATATGTAGTTAGTAAATTTACAAATGATGGACTTAAAATGGGATTATTAGATGAAAAATTAGAAGAGCTATCTAGATTTAAATATGATAATATAACATATTCAAAAGCAGGTATATTTATATTTACAAAAGATGAAACAATGGGAATAATGAATGATGATGGCAAAGAAATATATACATATAAGGTAGACGAAGTAGATGATAGAAATATAACAGTAGAAGTATCTAATTCAACAAATAATAAATCACCGCAATATGCTAAAATAAAAATAAACTCATCATCAACTATTATAAATATAAATACGGGTAAGGAAGTGTATAAATATACACTTAGTGATATAAATGTGCTTGATAATAATGTATTCTATATTAAAAACGAATCAGGACTAAATAGATATTTTATAATAAAAGATGACAAGATTATATATGAGACAAATAATTATAAAAGAATAAGAATAGATGATATTAATTCAGATATCGCAATAGGTATAAAAGAAGATACTAAAATTGATTATATTAATTTATTAACTAAACAAGTAATTAATTTAAGTGATGAGATTAAATATACATATTCTAATGGAGTTATATTAGAAAAAAAATATGATTTTAATTTGAAGAAAAATATTTATACAATATATACCCCAAAAAAGGTATTAGGAACCTTTAGCGATATAGATCCATATGATGATGAATATATAAATGGATATATGAAGATAAAAACTAAGAATGATAAATATTCATTTGTAAATAAAAAGGGAGATATAATTACTAAAAATGAATATGATGAAGTTTCTAATTTTAATGAGAATGGATATGCAGTTGTATCAAATGATAATTCATATGGTGTTATTGACTCAAAAGGTAAAGAAATTGTAGATAAAAAATTTGATGGAATAGTGTTTTTAAATAATAGATTGTTTAAAACTATCAGAAGTATTAATAATAAAGAATTGTTTATATATAAAGAGGATGATAAATTTGGTATAATTGATTCAAATGGTAATGTTTTAATAAAAGCAGTATATGATGAGTTTGTTCCTATTACAAACAAATATCCTATTATAAAGGCTACATATGGTGGCGAAGAATTATTAATTAATTTAGCAAGTTTAAAAGAACTTAATATAAAAGTTTTTAATGATGTTGAGGTTTATGATAATTACATAGTATGTATGGATAAATATTATAATTATAATGGGGACTTAATATATGAGTCGGGAGGTTCTTTATGAAAAAAGGATTTACATTAATAGAATTACTTGCTGTAATTGCTATTCTTTCAATTATAAGTGTAATTGCATATCCTAGAGTTATTGATTTAATTGGAAGTTCTAGATTAACAGCGTATAATGTCGCAAAAAAGAATATTATAGATAGTGCAAAACTAAAATATTTAGCAGATGTTAATTCAGCGTTAGTAACAGAATATACTGTTAATGATTTAATAGAATCAGGATATATAGATAATGGTACTAAAAATCCACTAACTAGTGAAGAATATTCTACAAATACAAGAGTTTTAATAACAAAAGAAGATGGAAATATAAAGTATGAATATGTTGAAGGCAACACCTTATTTGATTTAGTTAGTAATAAGGGTGAAAATAATTTTGTATATAATATAAATAATGAACTTGTATATAAAGGAATAAATGCACAAAATTATGTAATATTTAATGGAGAGGCATATAGGATAATTAAAATTGATAAATATAGACATACTTATTTGATAAAACAAACAGACGAAAAAATAGAAAAGAAGGATATTGATAATTATATAAATACGTATTATAACGATAATTATGATGAATTAATAAGAAGAAAATTATATGGGAAATTAGAAATATTATCTAGCGAATTATTTAAACAAACATTATTAAATGATAATTCATATATAAATACAGATAATGGAATTTGGATTAGGGATAATGATTATAAGGTCATGTATATAAATAATGAAGTAGTAGATGAAAATATTGCAAATATGACTATCATTGTTAAATTAAATAATAGTGTTATAGTTGGCGGGGGAGAAGGGACACAACTTAATCCTTATATTATAGAAAATTAGGAAATAAAATTTTCCTTTTTTTATTGTAAAATTTATAAAAGTACTTGATTTTATATTATTTTATTGATATAATTGTCCTGTGTGTGACTGCGTAGATGTGGGAGATTGCTGACACACCAGGTTAAGTTGTTTTTAATAAAAAAGGCTAAACCTATAAGTCAGGTAACTTACACGGAGTATGTCTATACAAGATATAGGCGAAAGGAGGATACAGTATGACAAATAGAATTCAAATTAATTTGAAAGCATATGATCCAAGAACAATTGATCAAGCTGCTGGTAAGATTGTTGAAACTGTTAAAAGAACTGGTGGGGAAGTAAGTGGACCAGTACCACTACCAACTAAAGTAGAAAAAATTACAATCTTAAGAGCTGTTCACAAGTATAAAGATTCTCGTGAGCAATTTGAAATGAGAACACATAAGAGACTAATTGTTATCAATAATCCTAGTAAAGACACAATCGAGGCTATGACTCGACTTGACTTACCTAGTGGTGTTGAAATAAATATTAAATAATTTTTAGGAGGAAGAAATGAAAAAAGGAATCTTAGGCCGTAAGGTTGGAATGACTCAAGTTTTTGCTAATAATGGTAAATTAATTCCTGTAACTGTTATTTCAGTTGAACCAAATGTGATATCACAAATTAAAACAATTGAAACTGATGGTTATGAGGCAATTCAATTAGCATTTGAAACAAAAAGAGAAAAATTAAGCAATAAACCTGAGCTAGGACATCTAAAGAAATCAAATACATCACCTAAGCGCTTCTTAAGAGAAATCAGAAATGTTGACACAAGTAGTTATACTTTAGGTCAAGAAATAAAAGTTGATATCTTTGCAGAAGGTGAAATGGTTGATGTAACAGGAACTAGCAAAGGTAAAGGTTATCAAGGTGTTATTAAACGCTATAACCAAAGTAGAGGTCCTATGGGACATGGTTCACAATACCATAGAGGTGTTGGTTCACTTGGAACAATGAGACCAATGCGTGTATTAAAAGGTAAAAAATTACCAGGACATATGGGAGCAAATACCGTAACAGTTCAAAATTTAGAAGTTGTTATGGTTGACTTAGAAAATAATGTTATCTTAGTTAAAGGAAATGTTCCAGGTCCTAAAAAGTCTTTAGTTATAATCAAATCAGCTGTTAAAAATGAAGGTACTATAAATGAAACATTAGAATTAGTTTCATACGAAGAACCAAAAGCTATTGAAGAAGTAGTTACTGAAAATAATTCAGAAGTGATAGAAGAATCATCAAATGATGAAGTTAATATTACTGAAGAAGCGAGTGAAACTACAGAAACTGAAGAAGTAAAAGAAGAATCATCGCAAGAAACTGTTGAATAGTTAAAAAACACTATTTATAAATAATAAAATTGTGATGAAAGGAGGAATAAATATGCCTAAAATAGCTCTTTTAAATACAAAAGGTGAAAAAATTAAAGACATTAAACTAAGTGATGAAATATTTGGTATTGAACCAAATAATCAAACTATATATGATGCAGTTGTTTTAAAACAAGCATCTATGAGACAAGGAACTCATAAAGTTAAAACTAGAAGTGAAGTATCTGGTGGTGGTAAAAAACCATGGAGACAAAAAGGTACAGGAAATGCTCGTCAAGGATCAATACGTGCACCACATTTTGTTGGTGGTGGAGTAGTATTTGGACCAACAACAGAAAGAAATTACTTAAAGAAACAAAATAAAAAAGAAAGAAGATTAGCTTTAAAATCGGCTTTAACATATAAAGCAAATGATAAAGAGATCATAGTAGTTGAAAACATTGAACTTAAAAGTAATAAAACAAAAGATTTTACCAAATTGTTAGAAGATATAAAGGTTACTGGTAAAACTTTAATGGTAGTTAAAGAATTAACTGATAATTTAATATTAGCTTCTCGTAATTTGAGTAATGTTAAAGTAATCGAATCACACGAAATTAACACCTATGATGTAATTAACTATAAAAATTTAGTTATTACTGAGGAGGCTGTTAAAATGCTTGAGGAGGTGCTTAAATAATGATAGGAGATTATAGAGACGTAATAATTGCCCCTGTTATAACTGAAAAAAGTGCTAAAATAGCAGAAAAGGGTAATAAAATCGTTTTTAAAGTTAAAAATGATTCAAATAAGGTCCAAATAAAACAAGCAGTAGAAAAGATATTTGGCGTAAAAGTATTAAAGGTAAATACAATTAACGTTAAGCCTAAATATAAAAGGGTTGGACGTTATGCAGGGACTACAAGCCGTTATAAAAAAGCAATTGTAACTTTGGCTGAAGGTAGTCAAATAGAATTATAATAGGAGGTTTTAGAAATGGCTATAAGACATTTTAATCCAGTTACTCCTGGACAAAGAAAGAAAAGTACTTTAGTAAATGAAGAGCTAACTAAAACAGCTCCTGAAAAAAGTTTACTTAAAGCAAAAAATAAAAAAAGTGGTCGTAATAATCAAGGAAAGATTACTGTAAGACATCAAGGTGGAGGAGCAAAACAAAAATATCGTATTATTGATTTTAGAAGAAATAAGCATGATATTGAAGGAACTATTGCATCAATTGAATACGATCCAAATAGAAGCGCTAATATAGCTTTAGTTAACTATAAGGATGGAGAAAAAAGATATATTATAGCTCCTAAAGGAATAAAAGTTGGAATGAAAATTGTATCAGGTGAAAATGTTGATATAAAAATTGGTAATGCACTTCCAATAATGAATATTCCAGTTGGTACAGTTATCCATAATATAGAAATGAGACCTGGTAAAGGTGCACAAATTGCTAGAAGTGCTGGACAAAGTGCGCAAATATTAGGTCGTGAAGAAAAATATGTATTAGTTAGATTATCATCAGGTGAAACAAGAAAAATACTTGGAACATGTATAGCAACTATCGGTGAAGTAGGTAATGAAGATTACTCACTTGTACGACTTGGAAAAGCTGGAAGAACTAGACATATGGGAATTAGACCAACAGTTCGTGGTTCTGTTATGAACCCTAATGATCACCCACATGGTGGTGGTGAAGGTAGAGCTCCAGTAGGTCGTAA
>CAPQQE010000060.1:2424-7882 GCA_948687865.1 uncultured Bacilli bacterium | reverse complement strand
TCAAATGTTCCTGGTATTATTTCTTCTTTTCTTCTTTTTTCATCTTTTAAATATGTTAAATATATTTTTATTTTAAATCACCTCATATATTTATTTGACATTTTCTATTTTATCTCCACTAAAAAAAGATAACTTTAATTATCTTTTCACTAAATTACTTTAATATATTATTTATTTTAATCTTTGCTTCTTCTACTGTAGTCATATCTGGATACATTACAAAGCCTTTAAGTGTTGATAAATGTACATAGTCTACAGTATCTGTTCCATCTACTGATTGCTGATTTATTTTCCAACTATTTCCACTTATTGTATCTTTAATTATATTTTCGATAATTGATCTAGGGAGAGTTGTTTCATATAATTCACTAAGTGAATTTAATATCTCATTATAATTAGTTAATGTATTAACACTTTTTAACTGATCAAATATATCAACCATTATAGCTTGACAATTTTTTTGTCTTACTCTATCACGCCCAGGAAATGCATTTCTTTCTCTGGCAAGAGTTAAAGTTTCTATTCCATTTAATCTTTGGCAACCTTGTTTAATATTTAATTTTTTACCTTTTCTGTCATCATAAGTATCAAGTACTAATGCATGTGATGTTGTAAAACTAATATCAGAACAATAATTAATGCCACCTATAGTATCTACTATTTTTACTAAACTTTTTGTATTTATTTTTAAATAATAATCTATATTTGTATTAAAAAGCATTTCTAATGATTTTTTATTGACATCTAAACCATTTGCACCCATAAAACTAAGTGTATCTTTTTTTCCACCAGTATTATATTCTTCAATATAATAATCCCTAGGAATACTTGTAAGTAATACATTATGCGTATCCATATTAACTGTTACTATCATATTAAAATCAGCTAAATTAGCAAAATCAGTCCCACCTATATATAAATTAAAACTATTTGATTTCCTTTTTTTGGGTTCTTCCTTCTTATTTTCCCTTTTTACATTATATTTATATATTATTTTATAATTATCTTTATTAAGACTATCATTTAACTCAAATATAGAATTATATAAACTATTACTAACTAATACAAAATTAATTTGCCTATTTGATAGTTGCGCAAATAAATTTAAAATATCTTCATTTGGACTTGTATCTACTTTAACATACTCATTAAATGTTTTTATAGCATCCTCCATATTAGGTTCATTAGAATAATATACAATATCATTTATATCATTTCTACTATTAGCTTCACTTTCAGCATAACTTACAACATAATATTGTACAAATTCATATTCTGCTGCATTATCAAATATACTATCTAAAAATTTATCTCCTCTACCTACAAAATAAGAACTAACTATCATAGATATATAAGATACGATAATAAGTATAATTCCTAATATCTTAAAAAATTTAAATTTTATATTAGTCAAAATGACACATAATATTGGATATATATATAGTGCTGCACAAATAATTAACAAATACTTTTTTGGTATTAAATTTAAACTCATTACATATATCATAAAAATAGTAACAAATGTTAAATTAAATAAATTTAAAATATTAATTTTCTTAAAATCCTTCATACTAATACTAACTCCTTTATTATTAGTATTATACCACGTATAATGCGTTTAGTAAATTAATAAACTTGAAAATAAACTTTTTACTATTATAATGCTTACATATTATAGTAAAAAAGGATGTTCCTGAATTTAGGTAAATTATGATATATATATTGCTCTTAGTTAAATTATAATTTTTTCTCTTTTATTATGCTAATTTTATATAAGAATTATTTATAAATATTATATTACATATTTAATGAATAATAAAATATTCAAATAATTTAATAAGAGAAGTATCATAATAAATCTTATTACAAAAAATATAATGATGTTAAACATCATTATATAGTTATTATGCTGTACACTAATATTTTCTTCGTAGAATATTAAGTTTGTCTATATATCTTTTTTAATATTTTTTTAATACTATATGATAGTTCTTTTTTATTAATTATTATAGTTAATATAATAATAATTACAAAATTTATAATGTTTATAATTGTATTATTATATATATATATAGTAATGCAAATCAAAAATAATATGGAAAACATGACAATATTAGAATATTTTAATTTTAAATCCACATATTTTTGAACATCAAAATATCTTATTAAAAATACTATAAAGAACGAAATAAAAGTAGATATAACAGCCGCATATAACTTGTATTTTTTTATTAATAATAAGTTAATTATAATATTCAATATACTTGCTAAAATCGTAGTTTTGGCAATGTCCTTTGTCTTTTTCTTTGCAACATATACAGAACCTAAGTTGCCTGATAACATACTAAAAATCGATGAAATAATTAATAAAGGAATATATTCGTATGCTGATTTAAATTTACTCTCAACTAAAATAGGAAAAATAATAAACATTCCGCTGATTAAAATTAAACATAAACTACAAATAAATTTAAAAATAGTATTAAATGCATTTTGTAAGAAATCATCGTCATCATCAATATAAATTGATACCGATTCAGTCCAAGACATATTAAATATACCATAGAAACTATTAATTATATTTGAAAATTTATTACTTACAGAATAAATTCCATTTGCATTAGTTCCAATTATGATAGATATTAATGTTCTATCTGAAGTATCAATTATCCACCAAACAATTCCATTAGGAACAAGAGGTAAAGAATATAAAATTATTTTTTTTATTACAGTTTTAGAAATAAGTTTAAATGAACAAAATTTATAAAATTTATTTCTAATAAGTAAGAATATAATACAAATTAGATTTGATATAATAGTGGATATAAAAATACTATATATACCTATCTTAAAATAAACTAATAAAATTATATTTAATAATATATTGGAGATCGCTGTAATAATACATGCTAATGAATAACCTAAGTTATCACCTATACCTCTTGATGATTGTAATAAAATATTTGAACCAATAGTTACTAATACCATTAAAATTAAAAACATTCCATATGAAATATTAAATATACTAATTAATATAGATGATATAATAATGAAGACTATTGATATAATAAATACAACAAAATAACTATTTGAAATAATAATGGATTTTTTTGAATCATCTGACCTACAATCAATCAAAAATCTAAACAAAGCCATTTCAATCTGTATGGTAATTATTGGAACTAGTAATGTAATATATGTAGTAACTAAATCAATAATCCCATACTCTTGTGTAGAAAGATAAGAGGTATATAGAGGTAGTAGAAGAAAAGAAATAAATTGTGTACAAAGTTTACCAACAACTAAAATAATAGAATTTTTTAATAACTTAGATTGTTTATTCATAATCTTCTTCTACCATTTTCAATATATCAGTTATGTCTTTTCTTGCACTTTTAGGTATAAAATATTTATTCTCATATTTACCAAACGCTATAAGTACAGCAACTCTTTCACTTTCAGGTATTCCTATCTTCTTCTTCATCTTTTTTTCCTCTTTTAATGAATTCGCATATTGAATAAAACATGACCCAATACCTTCATTATGCAATGCATTTACTAAATTAGTACAAAATAATCCCGCATTAAACATTCCTTGATTTTTCTCTCCAGGGAAAAGAAATGCACTTACATCATATGTTATAACAAAATAATTAATATTTTCTGTATCAAATCCACTTAAACCTTGGGCATATCTATTAATCAATTCTATTTTATTTTTGTCCTTATTTAGAAAGCAATAAGCCTTAACCATTTGTCTATTACATGCACTTGGTGATTTTATAGCACAGTTTATTGCATAATCTAATTCACTCTTGCTTATAGCATTATCGGAAAAATTTCTAACTGAATGTCGACTATCTAATAACTTATTATAATTAATACTGTCATTTATATATGTGTATTCTTTTGCACCACATTCTATACTATCATAATCATTAAATTTTTCCAAAAATTCAGTAACAATACAATATATTTTTTCATTTACAAAATCATGTTCTTCATAGAATTCCTTATATCTATGCAAAATACTTAGAGTTAAGTTTATAGAAAAACTATTGTCATATCCCTTTGAATAATATATTTTTAATGTATCAATTATTTCTAAAATTTTTTTATCTCCAAAAGGTCTTACATTTGTTTTAATGCATAGCCCTTTTTCAATGCTATGAGATAAAATTAATAGTTTATATTCTAAATTATTTTTATTTTCTTCTATTTCATATTTAAAATTTTTCCCTCATTAATAAATTCTATATAAATTTTTATCTTATGATATACTTTTTTCAAAAAAAACCTTAAATTCATTTTATCTCACCCTTTTATCAAATTCATTTTTCAATTTTAAATAATATTTTTCATTGAAATATGATGATATTCTTTCAGTATGTTTACTTTTATATATCATATCTGCTAATTCGTAAACATTATTTAAGTTGTCACAATAATATACAAAATTATCATATATTCCTTTAAACCAGTTAACACCTGATGACAATTTATGATCTGTAGAATTTAGTACAATTACAGGTGTATTAGAAACTAAACTAAATATAGTTCCATGGTATCTATCTGTAATAATTAATTTATATTTTGAAAACTGATTTAATTTTTTGCTAATTTCATTTTCTACATTACTTTTATCAAATTCAAAGTCTAAAGGAGAATTTGTATCCGTTGTATCTATGATATCAGTAATGTTTTTTAGCTGTTCTATTAATTTTTCATATTCCTCATCTGAATAAAATTTTTCATCATCATTTCTTAGACAAAATAGTATACCATTCCTTTTGTTATCTAAATTAACAATGTTACAATTTCCAATTAAACTAGTTACAATATCTGGATACAATAATACTCTATCTTCATTATACATTTTCACTGAACTTAGATATGAGATATTATCACGTGCTAAAAATAAATAATTATCATTTTGATTATATGCATTTTGACTTTTAATAATTTCCCTATCATAACTAAAATTTACAGTTTGAGGAAATACTATAATCCTATTTTTAAAATTTTTTAATATTTTCTGATGCGCATATTCACCCTCAAAATTTGCCACATCAGTTGTTCTATATCCACTTTGAAAAACAAAAAAATCATTAGGACTTATTAAATTCTGCATTTTTTTTATAATATTATTATGATTATGACAAATAATATTATCTGGAAATTCAACAATTTCATATTGCGAATAATTAACATTTAGCCATTTTTTTATACAATAATATTGCGCTAAATCACCAAGATTATTATGTATTGGTATACCCACATAAATAATCTTTTTTTGATTTTTCACATTTTTCAAATTATTAAAACAAATCATATAATGTCTATCATAACTTTTCTTGTTTTTTAATTTCTTAATAGGCAAATATATTTTATATAATAAAAAATAAATTTTAGGCCTATTTTTTATAAATTTTTTTATTTTTCTCATATTATATCTCCA
>CAPQQE010000060.1:0-2414 GCA_948687865.1 uncultured Bacilli bacterium | reverse complement strand
TTTAAAGAAAAATTTATATATTCCAACACCAAAACCATCTGCTGCCTTGAATGTAAAATATATTTTATGATATATTATACACAAAATAATAAATATTAAATATATTATAATTCTGAGTTTTTTATCAACTTTTATATTGTTTATAGCTTTAGGAATAAATAATAAAAAATATACAAAAAAATATGTAGTAACTCTTCCAAAAACATACGATTTCATTGTCAATATTTGAAAGAGAATACAAATAAAGCACAAATTTCGTAAAATCATTACATCTGATTTATTATTTTTTTCTTTTCTTGTAAAGTAATAACAAAAAACAAATAAAATTATCCTAACAACTAAATTAAATATTGAGGAATTTTCAATAACATTGTAATATGAGTCAGCTAAATATGTTTGCCCATAATCAGTTTTCATTAGTATCATTTCAAAAATACTATATAAATTATAAATAATAATTGATATTATAGTATAAAACATTATTCCCCTTTTTTCAAGTTTTAAATTACCAATCCAATAACATGGTAACATTATAATTGCTGATTTATGCATGCTAGATGCTATTAAAATTGTAAGAACATATCTTGTTAATTTTTTTTCTTTAATAAATTTAAAACCATAAAATGTTATAGAAATCGCCAACATTTGTCTAAATTGATTAAACATTTGATAATATAGGCAAAAAGAAAACAATAACAATAAACTTATCCATGGAATTTCACTTTCATCGTATATTGTTTTTAAAAAACAATATATTGTTATGAATCCAATTATTCCAAAAAAGTAATAATAATTCCCAGAAAATATAAAAATTGATATTTTTGTTAACAATACATAACCATAACTTACCCATGTTAAATCAGAATATAAGAGTGTATCATAAAAGAACCTCTTATACAATTGTATGTAAGAACTATAGTCTAAACCTACACTTTCATCTCTCAATATTAAAAATAAAAATGGTACTAAAATTGATAATACTAAAAAAATCTTCCTAATCTTAATGCTTCTATTCTTTGAGTTTTCTTTTTTTTGCTTATTATTCTTCGTTGCTAAATACATAAAAAATGTTGATGTAAAAATTATAATATTATAAAGTAACAATGTATTCAATCTAACACAACCTTTTAATAAAATTCATAATATTTTTTTTCTAAAAATTCTGAGATAAATTTAATATCAAAGCATTCAAAATCTTTTATGTCGATATTCCTATTATTAGAATTGGCACTATTTATTAACTCTAAAATTGTATTACTCCACTTAACTAAATCTTCTTTATCAATTCCAATATATTTTACTTTGGAATTTTTCTTTAATTCTTTTGTTATTTTGTCAGAAAAAATGCAATCTAACCCAGAAATTTGTGATTCTATTCCAACTACTGGTAATCCTTCATACAATGATGGTAGTAAAAATAAATCCATTGCCTGATATAGTTTACTTACATCATTTCTAACCCCCAAAATTTCAACTTCACCTTCTAAATTATTTTCCATAATAATTTTTTTAATTTCATCTTCCAATTTTCCTTCACCTATTAACCATAAAACTATATTTTTCTGGTTTTTAAGTTGCTTCATAATTTTTAATAAGTAATTATGATTCTTCTGAAGTTCAAATCTACCAATATTTCCTATTACAAATTTATCTTCAACATTCATTTTCTTTCTAATTTCATTTCTTATTTTTGAATCAAATTTAAACTTGTCAATATCAACTGCATTGTAAATAATTTCATACTCACTTTCCTGCAACATCTGAACAAGCGAAGTTGTTTGTAGAAAATAATTTTGAAAATCTTGAAAATATATGGAGTATAAATCCTTTTACTGTTTTTTCATAATTACCATTATGTGAATGTGCTATTCTCGTTTTAACACCATTCTTCTTTGCAATAAACAAATATAACGGCATCATACTTTGCATATGTCCATGTACAATAGTATACTGTGGATTTTGTTTAAAAAACTTATTCAAATCCCTTATATATTTAAAAATATTTTTATCATCTTTAAAGCTTAATCGATAAATTTTGCCGCCCAATTTTTCTATTTCATCATCATAAAATTCTCTTTTAGAACTATGTACAATAAAATCAAACTGGATTTTATTCTTATCTATATTTCTATAAACATTCATTATGAAAGTTTCAATTCCAGCTGCTCTCATGTTTGGAACTACATTTAAAATCCTAATAGGTTTCTTATTCATATTACATCTTACCCACTTTCATTCCTATAAATCTAGCTGCCATATCAAATGGCCATCTTATTAATACCTTAATATTTTTATCTTGTATTGATCTTTTTAATATATATTTAGCAAGTCCACCACCTGATTTATTAGTTCCATGATTATCTAAATAACTATTTTCTTTAAAAAATTTACCTGTTAATTTATATCTCTCATAC
>CAPQQE010000059.1 GCA_948687865.1 uncultured Bacilli bacterium | reverse complement strand
ATCCTAAGGGACTTTGGTGGGGAATATGTCCAACCTTTATTGCTCCTGCTAAGCCAATCTTCGTTCTTTCACTTGTTCTTTCAATTTATTGTTGACTAACTGAAGTAAGTATTCTTGAAATCATCTTACCATTAGCATTAGTCGTGTTTATATCATCATTAGCACAATCTAGAAAAGCATCATTTTCTTCTAGGAATGTTAAAATCTTTTCCCAATCTGCTACTGAACAAGTTAATCTATCTAATTTTAATACAACATTTTTCTTATTTTGTCTATTACCCATTTGTAGGGAATAAGTGTTAGTTCATATTTTTTATGTAGTTTTCAAGTTCTGATATTTTAATCTTTTTACTTAAATTATTGATATAGATTTCATTGGAATAATTAAAAGCAAGAAACATTATGTTATTAATAATAATTCTATGGGGTTCAATATAGTTTAAATTAGTCTTATCAATCTTACGAATACTACCCTATTTCTTTTTTGATTACATTAATCATAGACACCAACCTTTCCTATGATTTCTTCCTAAAAACAGAAAAAAACCAATCTTTCGATTGATTCTATATCTAAAAGTTCGAATAGTTCGAACAGATTTCCCAATGGTGCCCTTCGGGAGGACGTACAACAACTCCTCAGGCAAAATAAATAGTCAGTAATAATTTATTAACTGACTATAGTATATCATATATTCATATCTTTTACCAATCGTTTTGTATCTAAATAATTCTTTTTGTACCACTCTATAAATTGTTCTTTAGCTGAAATATGTCCATCTTTTCGATTTATTCTTTCTTCATCAGTCATCTCCGCCAATGTTTTAATAGAATCTTTTGGTTGAAATACATACCATAAAGCTGAACGCATTGCTTTATTTTCTTTTCCTCTTTTTTCATATGTTATGATTCCTTCATCTTTTCCATAGAAACAATAAAATTCTGTTCAATCCAAGAATTGACAACTTCTATCTCTTACATCTTTTAAAGTATTTAGTAAGCCATCTATATTCTCGGATATCCCACTTCTTCTTACAAAAGCACCAGGATAGCCAGGATTATTAGGATAATTATGGATGTTAAATCCTGAATCTATTACAAAACAAGGTTTTCCTAAAATTTGATAGGCTTGCATTACTTTACTCTTTGAAACAGTTTCTATATCATTCACTTCTGGTTCTTGAAAATCCATTTTTATAATTTCAACAGGTATTTGCTCTCTATTAAATCTTTCTTCAATTTCAAACCCTTTATTTATATTTCCTGTTACGAATGTTAATATTTCCATACTACATCTCTCCTTTAAAATTATACATTTTTTTAACTAGTCGTGGGTTATATTCTGGCATGGTTAAATCAATATTTTTATCATCAGCAATTTTTTTAGATAAGAAATACATTTGAAGTGTTAAGTAATATTCTTTCCAAAATATATTCTCATCTAAATCATGTGTATTAAATATAGTCAAATTAGAATATTCATCATTTATAGAATTAATGAGCATATTGTCTATTTCTTTTAATTCATGTGTTAGATATATTATACTACTGTTTGGATATCTAAATAACAAATTACTTCTTCCGTGACAATAAGAACCTTTATCATGAATTACAGGATATGATAATCCAACTTCTACTAAATTAGATTCTAAAACACTACTAGATACTTTAGTTTCATATCCACTCATTATTTGAATTAAAGATGTATCTTTAAAATTAATCTCTAATTTATCTATTTTATTTGCACTTCTAATTAGTAGTTCTTTTATCTTATAATTTATTCTTTTGATTTCATTAGAACCTATTTCTAAATTTAATGATGTCGATGCGTCAAGTAGTAATGTAATCGGTCCTAAACTAGTTGCTAAAGAAATAAAACTTTTTTCTTTTTCATAGCGTTCATTCCCCCAAGAAATAACTTCATAATCTTCATCCTTTTCATTCTCACAAACCAAATATTTTTTACCTTTAAAATTCGTTAAAGCTTCTTTAATACCATTAGTATTACCACTAGCAGAAATAGCAATCAAATTGGAAAAACTTTCTCTATTTGCTTTATAAAAGTAATCTCTTGGTTCAATTACTTCACAAATAATTTCACCAAATCCTAATCTTTCTATAATAAGCTGTAAATAATATGCCACAACTTTAGAACCACCAGTTGCCATAATTAAAGTTGGTCTATTATTTATTGTTAATTCATATAACATTTCTCTAACATCATTAAATTTTCCTAAAATCGGATCATTAATTACCATTATTCTTTCTTCCAATTTAGAAAAATTTATTTTTGAACTTTCCGTATGTGTATGTTTAATCATTATAAAACCTCTCCCTTGATAACTATATTCTAACAAAAGAAGAGGAAATATATATGTCAGTTATAAAAATTTTCTAATAATTTTATTGTTTTAATTCTATTAATATAGAAATGTCTTATTTCTTCCTTTTTCTCACAATAAGCAGCAACTCCCCATTCTGACCCAAGTAAAATCAAATCATAAGGATGAATAGTTCTTTCTGATAATTTTTTTCCATCTTTAGAATAATACTCTATAAAACATTTTCTTTTTTCCTTAATTGCTCTATTTATTAAATTAAATATTTTTTATTTTTTACTTCAATTTCATTTGGTGTTATAAATCTTTTAGGAACATTTATATTTTGATTTAAAACATAACCTCCATAAGGGCCTTTAATAGTATCAATATAAATTCCTGCTTTTTCTATTTCATCTTTATATATTCTGATCATTCTTGGAGTAACTTCTAATTTTTCTGATAATTCGGCTATACTATATTTTTTTCCTGAACTTAAATATTCAAGCATTGATAACACATTACTAATTTTGGACATATATAACCCCCATATAAAAACAAACTATTATTTTTAGAATTTATTTAATTATTATTAGATTTTTGTAAAGTTAGTTGTCTACCTATCAATTCATTATTATTCCAACCTAAGCAACTACTTCCTTGTGGTTTTCCAAATTCATCTAAACCTACTTTTTCACAATTTTCAATTCTACAACTCCCATTAGTACAATTACTACAACATCTATTTTCTATTAATTGCTTTAGATATTCTCTATCTTCTTTTGATAATGAATTTGCTAACTTAATATAAAAATCGTAATGTTTAGAAGTTTTTCTTAAGTATTCTTCTTTATTATTTTCCATTTTAATTCTCCATTTACATCGCTTTCTGATATAATTATACCAAAAATGATAATTTTTTACTATATTCCTAAATTATTTTATTTCAGTATAATGAAATAACTTTTTATTTTTTTAAAATCAAAAAAAACGAACTATAAAAACTCAGATATTTTAAAGATGGTGCCTGTGAAGAAGAAGTATAACAACTTTTTTATAATACTACTTGTATACATTATCTATTATAAAGTGACAAAAATATTTTTCTTTCTCTAGGATCGTCTTTTATACACCTTTTTATAAAATCATCAATAGCATCACCAATGCTTAAATTTCATATATTATAACCTCATTTTTATAAATATATTATATTATAATTTCTAAAATTTTTAAATATTAAAAGCCTCAAAAAAACAACTTGAGGCTCATAGTGAAGTCAAAAGTACCCTACTTCATTGTATTGAAGAAGAGTACCTATAATTTAATCGAACCACTCAGGTTCGCATCATACACTTATGGTGCGAGTAAGAAAGTTATTTCAAACTTTTTTCACTAAAGTAAGTAATCAATACAATGTTTGTATCAATTTCTAATAACATTTTAACAAATTCTAATTATATCAGCAATACAAAAATAACAAATCATATTAAAAATTATCATTCATTAAAAATTCAAAAATATTTATTTGCTTAATTCCATTATTAGAATAATCTTCTTTTGTTAAAGTAATAATATATTTTTCAGAATCTTCTATATCATCAAATGCACTAAATTCTCTCTTTCTTGTATTTTCATCTGACAAATCATAACATACTTGGATATACTTAAAATTATTAGATTTTGATGCAATAAAATCAATTTCTCCTTTTTTAGTCTTACCAATAAATACTTTATAATCTTTTCCTATTAAATCATTATATACAATATTCTCTAAAGAAACTGAATAATTAACTTCTTCATTATTTGTTTTAATTTGTTTAATTCCTAGGTCATTGGCATAGTATTTATTTAATGTTTTTAAAATATTTTTGCCATGAATATCATATCTATATGCTTTATTCATAATAAATGTTGAGGTAAAAGCCTCTAAGTAGTTATATAAAGTATCATTGGCTATTTCATGATATTCTTTTTTCAAATATTCTATAACATTATCTCTTGAAAATTCCCTAGTTTCAGTATCCAATATATATTGAAGAACTTTATTAAAAGATGCTATATCTTTTATTCCTAATCTTTCAACAATATCTTTTAAAATAATTGAATCATATACACTAGATAAATAACTGATTTTATCTTCATTTTTAGTAAATAAAAATCTTTGAGGTAGTCCACCCCATTTAAAAATATCATATAATAATTTTTCATAATCTTTTTCTTTAGTATCTGTTAATTCAACTATTTCTTTAAACGATAGTGGATTTATTCTAAAACTAACATATCTACCAGATAAGTCAGTTGATAATTCTAGTAGAGTCATTCTACTATTTGAACCAGTAACAAAAATACTATAATTATTTGTAATCCTAAGTGAATTAATTCCTTTTTCAAAATCTTCAATTTTTTGTATTTCATCTAAAAACACATAATATTTATTGTCATTAACTTTTAAAGATTCAATATAGTTATATAAATCTTTTGCATTTTTTATAAAATCATATTTTAATGATTCAAAATTAATATAAATAATATTATCTTTATTAATTCCCGACTTAATAATTTCATCCATAATTTGATTTAAAATAACAGATTTCCCACTTCTTCTCATCCCATATATTATTTTTATTAATGATTCAGTATGATAAAATCCTCTAATTTTAGATAAATATTTTTCTCTAATAAGCATTATAAATCACCTCATTTACATTATACTATTATATACTATTTTTGTAAAGTTATTCCATTATACTGGAATAACTTTTTAATTAAAAAACGAACTACAGGAGTTCGGATGTTTTTAAAATGGTGCCCTAAGGAAGGACGTACAACAACTTTTTAATTATTTTAAAGTAAATCCTCCATCAACAGCAAGAATTTGCCCAGTTATATATGATGCCTCATCTGACAATAAAAAGTTTATAGCATTAGCAATTTCATCGGCAGTTCCCATTCTTTGAATAATAGAATAATCAGTAGTTGCTTTAGGATCCTCTCCTGTACTTGCAGTAAGAGGTGTATCAATAAGCCCTGGAGCTACAGCGTTTACACGAATATTTTCTCCAAAATATCTAGCAAACGACTTAGTTAGAGAAATTATTCCTGCCTTTGTAGCTGAATATATAGCATTATAAGGTTCTCCGATTATTCCATCAACACTAGTTGTTGCAACTATGGAACCTTTTTTTGAAGTATCCTTAATTAAATTACCAAAGATTTTTAGAGTATTAAAAGTTCCTATTAAATTAACACTAATGGTTTTGTCAATGTTTTCGGGAGTTATATTATCAATATCACAGGGTAGTGGAATAATTCCAGCATGTGCAACAACCATGTCTAATCTTCCAAATTTTTGTAAAATAAAATCTTTTAAGGATTTCAAATCATTAGAATTTGAAATATCTGCTTTAAAATAAAAAACTTCTTTTCCTATAAAATTTTCTCCTATAAAATTGGCATCAACTCCTTTATTATCATTTATAATAACAATATAATTTTCTGACAATCTCTTTGCAGTTGCAAGACCTATTCCTTGAGTACTTCCAGTAACTAATACAATCTTTTTCATCTACTTCTCCTTTTTTTAAAATAATCATCACACTATTGAATAGTATATTGTTAGTCAATATACAAGTGTGTTTACTAAATTGGCATAATTTAGTATAAAATTCTTGTTACCAAAACAAATGTTTGATATAATTTTCTTAGGAACATTTAATAAGTTGGGTGGAGCCAAACTTCATAAAAGAAGGGAGGCGATGCAATGAACAAGAAAGATTTACTAATCTTTGCTTTAGTAATTATTATCTTCCTTTTACTATTACTGTTATTCATAGCTTTAATATAAAAGAAATCCACCTAACTCTAGCATAGATTTAGGTGGAAACCATTTCATGGCTACACTCAACACTAGCATATTGAATGTTCCTTTTTTATTTTATGCAAGTTTCCTTGACATATTCATAATATCATAAAAACGACTTTTTGACAAGTCGCTTTCTATTGTTACTCGAAAAGTTCGAGTTTACTATCAATCTGGTGCCTGTGAAGAAGAAGTCGAATAACTTTTCTCAAAAGCAATAATAGATAGTAATAATTACTAACTAATACAAGTATAGCATGAAATACAAAATTTTGTTCTAAAAATTTTACTTGTTCGCTTGTTTTTAAAATATTCTTATTATATAATTTTGTTAGGAACATTTGATGTGAGTGTCGTCCTCCAATCTTGAGAAAGAAAGGAGGGATACAATGAAGAAAAGAACTTTTATTATTAAAGTCCTTCGTCTTATTGCTATCATTTTATTACTCCTTACCATATTGGTAATAGCAATAAAAATATGACACTCTTTCAGCTATGATTGAGTGTCAACACTAATACTTTAGAGGCGACATTCACTTGCAACATTAAATGTTCCTCTTTTTTTATTTTATGCAAGTTCCCTTGACATATTCATAATATCATATTTTGTTATTCTTGTCAAAAGTTATAAAAGCACAGTATTATTACTGTGCTTCACTATATATGTTTTTAAGTTGCATTGGAGTGACCCCATTTATTCTATAATAAAGTAACTCTAATTTTTTTCTTGGTACCATATCATCCTTATAAGCACATAGCTCATTAAAGACTTTTCTTATGTGTTTTGGATCACCATCAAAAGGACTACAACTAAACAAAATATCTTCATAATATGACGCAATTATGTCATCATTAAATATATCTGTAAATTTATTCCATCTATCATTTGGGCAAGATTTTTTTACAAAATATTTTTTCCCATTAAGATTAACAACAAACACATTAAAAATATTTACAAGATCTTTATCATCTATTTTTTCATTTATTATTATTTCTAGCATCTTTTTTTCTTCTTTTAATCTGTCTATTTCCCGTTGTAAAATTGTTATACTATTTTCATATGATTTTAGCTTTAACATAATAATTAATTTTCCTTTCTTAATATACATATGTTTTATAATTTTTTTACATTGCTGTTTGATAAAACATGATCAATAAATTCATTCATTGTACACCCATATACTGGATTATCATATTCATAAACATGTAAACATTTTAATTTTTCTTCATCAACAATATTCCTTTGTTTATTATTTTCAATATATTTTTTCATTTGATAATTAATAGCATCTTCATAACTTTCAAATTCATGTATTCCCTTATTGTTAGAATCAGAATGTTCAAAATAATAATACTTTCCTTCATTTTCAAATACTAGATATGTATGCGTTGAATAAGTATTATCATAAGGCAGAACAAACATTATATAAAATGTTTTAAATTTATAATTATGTTTTTTAAACCAATCTCTTTGTAATTCAACTTGATCATAACAATGCCCATATCCTACTTTAATTAGTCTTTCTGGACTAGAAAGTCTCCATTTTGTATGACAACCTTCTTGAAATTCTTGAATATCCCATGTCCCATATACTTTTACGTTATCATCTACAAATCCATATTTTATATTCTCATCCATATATTTTAATAATTGTTCTGGAGTTTTAACATCTTTATATTTCATTTGTCACCTCAATATTAATTATACATCAAATGAAAAAAAGTTCAACAAATGAACTTTTAATATCAAATGGCGCTCGATGTAGGACTCGAACCTACGACCT
>CAPQQE010000058.1 GCA_948687865.1 uncultured Bacilli bacterium | reverse complement strand
AACTTGACGATATAAGGGAAGCACAAGAAAAATCAAAACAAAGACTAGGTTATTACGGTAAATGGGCAAAAGATAGATTTATATCAAAAGAAGATGCGGTAAAAAGAATAAAAGATGGTGAAAAGTACGTAATAAGATTAAAATCTCCAGGAGATTTTTATAAAACAGTGGTATTAAATGATGTTATAAAAGGAAAAATAGAGATGCCTGAAAATGATATAGATGAAGTAATAATAAAAAAAGATGGACTTCCAACATATCACTTCGCACATGTTATAGATGATCATTTAATGCATACAACACATGTTATTAGGGGTGATGAATGGGTATCATCAACTAATAAACATTTACAATTCTTTAATATTTTAGGATTTAAACCACCTAAATACGCACATATCGCACCTCTTTGTAAAGAAGAAGATGGGAAAAGAAGAAAATTATCAAAAAGAAAAGATCCAGAAGCAGGACTTACATATTATCATGAAAATGGAATACCAATTGAAGCAGTTATGTTATATCTTGCAACTATTACAAATTCTAACTTTGAAGCATGGCTTGACTCAAATAAAGATTCTAAAATAGAAGATTTTAAATTTGAATTTAAAAAGATAAGTTCAAGTGGTGGATCACTTTTTGATTTACCAAAATTATTTAATATATCTAAAAATTATTTAAGCAAACTTACAAAAGATGAAATATATAAAAGAGTACTTAATTATTCTAAAGAATTTGATAATGAGTTTTATGATTTACTTGTTAAATATGAAGATTATTCAAAATCAATATTCAATATAGAAAGAGAGCAAAAAAAACCAAGAAAAGATTATGCTACTTATAAAGATGTAAAAAAACAAGTTTGGTATATGTATGACGAATTATTTGATAAATATTTTGAAAAATATGACTTTCAAAATATAACTGATATGAACGAAATAAAATTAATAATAAATAAGTATATAGACGAATATTATGATGAAAAAGATAATAAAGATACTTGGTTTAATAAGATAAAGGAATTATGTAATAAATTGGGTTATGCATCAGATATGAAAGAATACAAAAATAATCCAGATAATTATAAAGGAAATATTGCTGATGTATCAACTGTAATAAGAGTTTCTCTAACATCTAGTTCAATGACTCCAGATCTTTATGAATTGTTAAGATTAATGGGAAAAGATAGAATAAAAGAAAGATTTAGTAAACTATGCTAAATCTTTTTTGTCCCTTTTGAAATCTTAGTACTTTTTTTATGTTCGCTTGTTTGTAATGTTAACAAGTAGTATAATTAATTTGGAAATATTTAGTTAGTTTGGGTATTATTCTCCTTTACTTTATAAAAAGTGAGAGGAGGTGACATTATAAAAAAGAAAGATGATTATCTTTGCAAGATCATAATACTCGTATAATCAATCTTAAGGAAAATTCATTCCAAGAGATTGATTTTTTCCTTTCTATATTATTTGAATTATTATACTTTTAAAACTATAATAATTCTCGCACTGTGGATTTGTTTCTATATTACTACAGCTAACAATTGTTAGACTGGTTTAAGGAGTCTCAAACCACAGACTTTTATTTTAATTGTTAATCAGTTAGTTAACACTTAGATGTTTTATTATACTACGAGTTTACAAGGTAGAAGTTTTTGTGGTCAAACTTTTCAGTGCAAACAAAACTAATTAAGGAGGTGTTTATAATGATATATTACGTTGGAATAGATATATCAAAGTACAAACACGATTTCTGTATTATCTCAAATACAGGTGAAATTATTGTAGAAAACTCTTCTTTTGAAAACAACAAAAAAGGATTTCAAGATTTATTGGAACATTTGAAACCCTATGATAAACAAGATGTCCGAATTGCTTTTGAGGCAACTGGACATTATTCTATGAATTTGGAATTGTTTTTAACCAATCAAGATTATTCATTTATGAAAATAAATCCTCTTGTCATTCATCAATTTTTAAAAGTTCGAAGCTTACGTAGGACTAAAACAGATAAATCAGACAGCCTTACTATAGCTAATTATTTGATGTCCATTCCATATAAACCAAATTCATCGTTATTATATCATACTTACTCATTAAAGTCACTTTGCAGAATGAGAGAACAATTAATTAAGGAAAGAAGTAAATTTGCTGTTCTTTTAACTAATGAGTTAGATAAATCTTTTCCTGAGTTAAAACCTTTTTTTAACAATAAGATTTCTACTACTTTATTATTTATCTTAGATAAATATAAAAATGCTTCTCATATTGCCTTAATGAAAGATTTTGACTCGATTAGATGTATTTCTAAAGGTAGATTTACTTATTCTAAATTTGCCAATTTAAAAGAACTTGCTAAAAATACAGTTGGTTATTATGATGATAATACTGATTTACTTATTTCTACTTATATCTCAATTTACAATGACTTTAATAATAAAATTGATCCATTAGATAAACAAATTTCTACAATTATCAAAGAACTCAATCCATCAATTCTTTCTATTCCTGGAATTGGTGAAATTACAGCTGCTTCCATTATTGCTGAATATGGAGATATTTCTTTATTTTCTTCTCCTGCCAAAATGTTAGCTTTTGCTGGGTTAGAACCTAGTATTATCCAATCTGGTACATTAGAATCTAATGGTAAAATGGTTAAACATGGTTCTGGCCATTTAAGATATGTGTTAATGAATACTTCATTAACTTTACTTAAATATAATCCTACTTTCTACGATTTTTATCTTAAGAAACGTTCTGAAGGTAAACCTTATAGAGTAGCTTTATCTCATGTTTGTAAAAAGTTTATTAGATTAATTTATACTCTTGAAACCAAACATATAGATTTTAATCCGTCTTTATTGAAATAAATTTACTATTTGCAATTTTTTCAAAAATTTCACTTAGTGAAATCTTTTTGGCATGGGATTTTTTCCAATTTATATCTTTCTATTAAAAATTACTTGACTTTTAATAGTTAGACTCCTTATTGATAATTATCATTTTATTTATAATTTTAATTTAGTTTTAATTCTAATTTTTGATTTTTTTCTGTATTAAAATAATATACTTCATTAGCATCATTGCCATATATAATAGAATTTAAATAATAGTTTAATTTTATTTGATCTTTATTATCTGAATTTTCTATATATAAAGATAATTCCTTTGTAAGCCCCTTGCAAGCCTCATATACCATAGACTCATTGTCACAGTATTTAACATATTTTTCTATTTCATCCAATTTATTTACAGCATTCTTTGCATAATCATAGTCTCCATATATTTTTGCAAGCTCATTATATAATAAATCATCATTTTCTGTATTAAATGCTTCTAGGACGATATCTGGTCCAATAAGTTCACATAATAATCTTATAGCATTTACATTTCTAGTATAACCCTCAACATTTTCATTATTTTCATAATATTCTCTTTGTAAAATTGCTGTCATGCCTTCATTTAAAAAGTTACTTTCAAAACTTCCAGTTGAATGTATTAGCTCATGTTGAATTGAAGTCTTTCTACTTAAACTTTCATTATAATACATTTTTATTAAATTATTTGGTTTATTATAAGAGGCTCCTACTGTGATATTACCATCTATTATATATTCATCAAAATCATATATTTTTAAGGTATTAAGATCTATATATAATTCTTCATAATCAATATAATCACTATCCATAGCATATTTGTCTATAGTTTTTATTATATTTTTATCCATATTTGATATATTTTGATTATTATCAATAGCTTCATTAATATAACTCTTTATATCTTCATCGGTTAAATTTTCTATATTTTCATCATCTAATGGATTACATATTTCAATTTGTGATTCGTATAATTTTCCTTTATATTCGTTTGCTTTATTTGACACTGATAAAATAGAACTTATTAAATTTAATAAAAGAGCAGTTTTAAATATCAATTTTCTAATTTTTGTCTTTGTTTTATTATATTTAATATTATACTTTTCACTTAACTTTTTTATATTTTTCTCATTATTTTTGTACTCTGATTCATATTCAATATAATTTTGCATTTGGCATGCTAATCCCGAAAACATGAAATAAAGAGGTAAAGTCCCTGGAATGTTTCCAATACTGATTAAAAGAGAAAATATTGCTGAATTCATATAAAATTTTGTATCATCATTATCTATCTTATCATTTAAATCTATTATTTCTACATTTTTAAATTTAATTGTTTTTCTTTGAGTTAGTTCTTTAAAAGATAAACCAGTCTCATTTTCAAGTCTTTTTAAAAATAAGAAAAATATACTTTTAATTCTTTTTGCCTCTTTTACTTCATTATCTGCACTTTCATCAAAATTAAAAAATAATTCTTCAGATAAATATTTTATATGAATCTCTTTAAATATTGTTTTATTTTTATTTTTATAAAAGTAAACTGTAATTTCAGAAATCATTTAAATTACTCCCTTTTTTTGTGTCTAGTATTCTATCATATAATTACTATTATTGCAAATAAAATAACAGTATGTCTCTTTAACCAGAAGCAAAAAATTATCCTAAAATTATCTATAATTACTTTTTTTCTATTAATTAAACCATTTTCTGCAATTTTTCATCTTTAAATTTCTTTAATTCCTTTATTTGTTCAAGAAATTCTTCGGTTTCCCAATAATAAAAATCAAATAATTTATTTTCACTCTTTATCTCATTTTCTAAATCCTCAATTTTATAATATTCTATTTTATCTAACTCTTCTAACTGTAACTTATAATCTTCAATATTTTTATCTGTTAACGCTATATAGTTATACAAGAAAAAATTAGGATTAGTACATTTAAATTTTTTCATAAAGAACAAATCTTCATCTTCTAAACTTAATCCTATCTCTTCTTTTATCTCTCTTTTTATAGCATCAATAACAGTTTCACCTGCACTAACATGACCACCAGTTTTTGACCAAATACCTGGCTTTTCCTTTTTGGTTAAAGCTCTTCTTTGTAAAAGTATTTCACCTTTGTGATTTAAAACCCAACATGAAGCACATCTGTGATACAAATTATTATTATAAACATAATCTCTATCCTTTGTTTCGCCAGTTAATTCATCATTTTCATTAACGATATCTAAATATTCCATACTTTTAATTTCTCCCTATTAATTTATACCCATAATATTAATTTAGTTTTTCTTCTAGCAATTTTAACTCTATTTTCTCATTTTCTAATTTTCTTTTTTCTTCTTTTATCAAATTCTTTGGAGCTTTATTAATATATCCTTCATTAGATAATAATTTTTCTCTTCTTTCAATAGAATTTTTTAGATTATTTATTTCTTTTGTTAATTCTTCTTTTATTTTAATATTATCTTCATCAGATACTTTATAATAATATACAAGTTTATTTTCTAAAACATTTGTTTTAGACTCTATAGTAAGCGTTTCATAATCATCATTATCAGTATCTAATTTATTATCAACACTTAATTTTAAAATATTGCAAATAAGGTCATACACATCGTTATTATTACAATTAAATTCAAATTTACAATCTTTTTTAATATTATTTTCTTTCTTTTCTGTTCTAACTTTTGTAATAAAGTCCCTTGTTTCCTTCATTAAACTAATAGTTTGGCTAAAATTAAAGTCTTTATTAACTAATGGATATGAAGAGATCATAATACTTTCATCAGTTTTTATCGGAAGCATTTGATATATTTCTTCAGTTACAAATGGCATAAATGGATGCATTAATTTTAATATATTTAATAGTACATAATATAGTGTACTTTTTGTTGAATTATTATCTAAATTAAATTTTGAAAATTCTATATAACCATCACAAAAATCATTCCAAATAAAATTATATAATTCAGAGCCTACATTATGAAATTCATATTTATCCATATTTTTCTTTGTGTTTTCAATTAATATATTTAGTTTTGTTAATATCCATTTATCACTAAATGTAATACCTGTATAATCTAATTCTTTTAAATCTTCAATATTCATAAGGGTAAATCTTGCTGCATTCCATATTTTATTAATAAAATTCCATGTTGACTTAACTTTCTCTTCATCAAATCTTAAATCTTGTCCTGGTGCTGAATTAGTCGTTAAAAAGAATCTAAGTGCATCACATCCATATTCATCTATCATATCCATAGGGTCTATTCCATTACCTAGAGATTTGCTCATTTTTTTGCCGTTTTTATCTCTTATAAGTCCATGAATTAAACAGTCTTTAAATGGTACTTTATCTGTAAATTCTAGTCCTTGGAATACCATTCTAGCAACCCAGAAGAATATAATATCATAAGCTGTTACTAAAATATCATTTGGATAATATCTGTTATATAATTCACCATTGTTTGCCCAATCTAAGGTACTAAATGGCCAAAGAGCACTACTAAACCATGTATCAAGCACATCATTATCTTGAATCCATCCATCCCCTGGACATTCTACTTGGACTTTTATCATATTATCTTTATACCAAGCAGGTATTCTAATTCCCCACCAAAGTTGTCTTGATATACACCAATCATAACAATCATTCATCCAATTATTTAATATTTTTTCAAATCTCTTAGGAATAAAGTTTACTTTACTATCTTTTTGTTTTTGAGTTTCTAAAACTCTATTTGCAAGAGGTCTCATTTTAACAAACCATTGCTCAGATAAATATGGTTCAATTATTGCATTAGTTCTCTCAGAATGACCTACACTATGAACTATTTTTTCAATATTTATAAGTAAATCTTTTTCTTTTAATTCTTCTAATAATTTTTCTCTTGCTACAAATCTATCTAATCCATTATAATGAAGTGCATTTTCGTTCATAGTGGCACTTTCATCCATTATTACGATTCTATCTAAATTATGCCTATTTCCTACTTCAAAATCATTTGGATCGTGTGCTGGGGTAATTTTAACTACACCTGTACCTTTTTCCATATCTGCATGTTCGTCACCAATAATTGGTATTAATTTATTAACTATTGGAAGTATTACGTTTTTTCCGATTAATTTGTTATATCTTTCATCATTAGGATTAACTGCAACAGCAGTATCACCAAATAAAGTTTCTGGCCTTGTTGTTGCTACGTCTAAATAATCATTAGTTCCTTCAATATAATATTTTAAATGGTAGAATGCACCCTCAACATCTTTATATATTACTTCTTCGTTAGATAGAGCAGTTTTTGCTTCAGGATCCCAATTTATTATTTTCTTTCCTTTATATATAAGTCCATTATTATACATATCAATAAATGCTTTATATACGGCAGCAGTTGAAACATCATCTAATGTAAATCTTTCTTTTGAATAATCTAAACTTATTCCCATCTTTGCCCATTGCTGCCTTATATTTTCTGCGTATTCTTCTTTCCAATCCCATGCTTTTTCTAAAAATTTTTCTCTTCCTAATTCATATTTATTTATTCCTTGTGATTTTAATCTTGCGACTACTTTAGCCTCCGTTGCAATCGCAGCATGATCCATGCCTGGAAGCCATAAAACATCATATCCATCCATTCTTTTATATCTTGCTAGTATATCTTGAATAGTAACATCCCATGCATGACCTAAATGAAGTTTTCCTGTAACATTTGGTGGTGGAAGCACCATAGAAAATGGAGTTTTTGTTTTATCACCTGATAAGAAATATCCTTTTTTTAACCAAGTATTATATTTATTTTCCTCAACTAGTTTATGATTGTATTTATTTTCTAACATTTTAATCAATCCTCTCTTCTATATATTTTATGGCAAAATCAAAATATTCATCAAATATACTATTATTTACCACATTTTTAAATAACTTCATAAAGTTTTTATCTTTTATATACTGGAAAGTATATCCATAATTTAAATCATAAATATATCCTATATATAAAACCATAAGATCACTATCAGTTTTTACGTTTGCATATCTTAATAATTCTTTACTAAAAAACGCTTTCCTTATATCTTCACTTACAATAGTAAATGAATATTTATCAAGATCAACATCTTTTATAACGCATATTCTATTTAATATATCAAGTTTATCAGCATCTCTAATTATTTTAGAAAATAATAATTCTCTATCTGATAGTCCATCTTCAACCTTATATTTATTATGATTTCTAATTGCTATTTCTACTACTTTAT
>CAPQQE010000057.1:6329-8127 GCA_948687865.1 uncultured Bacilli bacterium | reverse complement strand
TAAAAAATTATAAAGGAATATGCTACATGCTTCATGCTACATAATAAGGGTAATACTATACCTTATTATAGCGAAGACTGTAGTGGCTACGCCACTAGTTTCGCTTATAAAGATATATACAATACTATGAACATTGCATAGTATTTTTTAATATTTAAATTAATACTTTAAAAACTTCCAATTTTACTACCAATTTACTACTTTTGAAAGCAAAAATATAAGAAATTATAACAATATATATGAACATTTTCCAAAAATAAAAATGTCGTAGACACTTATAAATAAAGGTTATAACAACATTTAAGAATTTATGGAAAAGATACTCGAAAAATACTATATTTTTTAATTAATAATTTTTGTTTAATAAACTCATCTATAGATGGAGCAGATAATATTTCTTTTTCATATAAATTAGACCATTTAGACATAATTCACTTCCTTAATGTATATTGATTTGTCAATGTGCAAGTATGTTTACTAAATTGACATAATAAATTTAATTTCTATAGATATTCTATCATAAATTTAAACATTTTAAAACTTGAACCATAAAAGTTCAAGTATCAATCAAATCTAGTGCGAATAAGAAAGTTATTTCAAACTTTTTTCGCTAAAGTAAGTAATCAATACAATATTTGTATCAATTTCTTAATATAATTATAAACTATTTAATTTATAATCCAATACTTTTCAATTATTTTTTTGATAGTATTATAAATTATCTTAGGGTATTACTACTATTTATTTGTTGTGGCTGATTCAAACCATAGCAATTTACAAGTATCAAACTGTTATTTTTATCTTTTACTTTTTGCAAATATTACTCTCTAGTCACAATTCACCTCTTAATATAGAGTTCCATTTCCCATATCTTCATCAAAATTTAGATATAATATTTTATCTAATAAATCTTCATTTTTTTCCAAACACGTTTTAATTGCTTCTATTGTTTTTTCTTTAGTTCCATTTGATTCAGCAACATATGCTTTTCTACCAAATCTTTCTTCATAAAGTTTACAACATCTTTCAAATTCTTTATCTTCTTCTGTTAAAGGTGTAGGTTCATATTCATCAACTATTTTATTCATATAATCTTCTACATTTTTATGCAGTTGTTTTTCTTTTAATGATAAATCTCTCTTACAATAGGCATATTTACTAAGCCAATACTCATCGTTATTGTCATTATATTCTCCAACTGGAATTTCACTTGCTAAATCATTTGCTAATTCTAATATTTCATTTTTTAATTCAATATTATTCTTATATTCAAATGGTATTTTTTCGTATCCTAAATATGCTCCCATTATATTACCAGCTACTGATCCAGTTGAGTCTGAATCCCCATCATGATTTATAGAACAAACAATAGCATCTTTAAAATTATCTGAATATTTCAAACAAGAATATATTGCTATAGCAAATGTTTCTTCAGCAACCCAACCTTCACCAAGTTCATTAATTGCCTCTATATCGCTTTTATTTTCTTTTGATAATGCTATTGCCTTATTAACTAAATCTATAAAGTAATTTCTGTTTTCTTTGTCAAAAACCTTAAATTTTTCTTCATATTGTTTTAAAGATTTATCTAATGCGTCCTTAATATCTAAATTAGTATTTGATAAATACCATATCAATGTTGCAAATACATATGCTGGAATTATTCCAAGTGGATGTCCATGTGTTATTGCACTTGCTTCTGCTCCAAATTGTCCCGCTAATTCAGAATTTTTCATATACAAGCCAATTGGTGCAACTCTCATTATTCCACCACAACCTTTGCTACTGTTAATTGGTT
>CAPQQE010000057.1:4923-6319 GCA_948687865.1 uncultured Bacilli bacterium | reverse complement strand
CAATAGTACCTTTAACACCCGAAGACAATGCACTTATACAAGTATTTCCTGGAGCTTGCGGAACATTTAACTCTTTTAATTCCTTAATCCAAGATATAGAGCGATGATTATTAGCATGATTTTGAGTATCTAACCAATCTAAATATGATTCATATATTGCATCTACAGGCAACAATGCTATTCCTCTCATAGCACCTCTTGTTTCCCTAAACAATAAAGCATTAGCTGTAAATAAAGTCATTTGAGTATCATCTGATATAATACCTTTATTATCTCTAAATGAAACTATTTCTTTATCTCTTATATTTTTTTTAAACTCTATTTGATATCCTAATGCATCCCCAATGGCTCCACCAATTAACGAACCACAAATTTTATCTTTTCTATCATTCATATAAAGTTCCTACCTTTCTTTATAATTTTAACACATTTATCTTTCAAAATCATCACTCTTATCAATATTTTTATTATTTTGAATAATATCTAGCTCATTATCATCAATAATATCTTCATCATATAAATCATTAATAATTTCATCATATTTATTTGAAGAGAAGAATTTATCTTGTAAGAATTTAATAAATTTTCTCCATAATTCTTTAAAGTAGTCTAAATTTGTCTTATTAATTTTTCTAATATTACCATTAATAATAGTAGGAGTAGTATTACAAAAACTACATATAAATTCTATTTTATTCTTTAATTCATTATCAATTCCTAATTCTTTCTTTGTAATAGTTACCATTTAAAATTCATCCTTTCCTAAACTTAAACACTAAAAAAGTACCAACTTCTTATTTGAAATTGATACTTATATATTTAAGTCCTAAACTATAAAAGTCTGGACAGATTGCTTACTGGTGCTGAAAGCAGGAATCGAACCCGCAACCTACTGATTACGATTCAGTTGCTCTACCAAATTGAGCTATTTCAGCATATAAATATTATAACATAAATAATAAAAAAGTTAATCTATTTTAAGATCAACTGTAGTACTACCTATATTAGGAACATTTAACCTATAATTTATAACATATTTATTTTTACTTAAATATTTATAAACTTCATTTTTTACTATTCCCATACCCTTACCATGTATTATAACAATTTTTTTATTTTTTAATTTTACACTATCATTTATAAATTCCTCTGTTTTTATTCTAGCACATACTCTATCCATACCATGTAAATCTATTGATGGCAAAAAATCTATAAATGGATCAACTATTTTTTTCATAAATATCTAATACCTCTTTTATATCAAATGTCTGTTTATTATTATCTGATAAAAATTTTGAAATTGTAGATATTTTTATTGACTTATCTAAAGAATATTCTTTATTAATGCAATAGATAAAAGTTGAAATAAATATATCATAACTATCACTTGATATTT
>CAPQQE010000057.1:2013-4913 GCA_948687865.1 uncultured Bacilli bacterium | reverse complement strand
TGATATTTTCTTCTTATCACCCATTTTAGGAATAATATTAATTAAATTATTATTTTGAAACAAACATCCAATTTCTTCAATATATATTACTATTTTACCAGAAAATAATCTTTTTGTCTTATTATATAGTTCAATTATTGTTCTTTTGTCAACAATATTTAGTATTACTCCTGATAATATTTGGGCATATTTAAGTGGTATTATTATGTAATCTGATATTTTGCATACATTTATTGATTCTTCATTAATTTCGTTTAAACTTGTTATTATTTTTATACTTCTATATTTACTTATTATACTTTGTAATAATTTATAATTATATGTATCAGAATATATTATACTTGGAATAAAATCTATATTTCTAGTTAATTCATATTTTATTTTATCTTTCAAAGATAGTGCTGTTTTAGAATTTGTTTTAATATTTCTTATTATATATTTTTTACTAGTTTTAATATTAAGAGTATTAACATAATCTGTATTTATTTTATTTGAATGCAAGAAATTTATTACTTCAAGACCTTCTTTATCATTTCCAACACTAGAAAATAGATATATATTTAAATCATATTTACTTAGTATTATTGGAATATTTAAAATATTTCCTATACTCTTTGTTACTTTAATAATATTATAATTACTTCCTTCTTTTGGAAATGAATTTAAATATAAATTAAGATTATAACTTAAATTTCCTATTACTATTATATTATCCATATTATTCACCATTCTTATTATAACCAAAGAATGTGAAATAAAACATAATTATTAACTAGTTTTATTTCTAGGATGACATTTTAAGTATACATCTCTTAAGTGTTCGTTACTTACATGTGTATATATTTCAGTCGATGATAATGATTCATGACCAAGTAATTCTTGAACTACTAATAAATCACAGCCATTATCAAGTAGATGTGTTGCGAATGTATGTCTAAACATATGTGGTGTTATATTTAATTTTATACTTGTTTTTTTTACTATATTATCTATTATTTGCTCAATTCTTCTTGTAGTTAAGTTTTCTCTTTTATCACCAACAATTAAATATTCACTCTTTATTCCATTTAGTAATAAATTTCTTCCTTCTTTTATATATAAATTCATAATTTCTAAAGCATAATCACCAAATGAAACTATTCTCTCTTTACTTCCTTTACCAAATATTATAATCGTCTTATTATTAAAATCAATATCTTTTAATTTTATATTAACTAATTCCCTTACCCTAACACCAGATGCATATAATATTTCTATTATTAATCTTTCTCTTTGTCCTTCTTTACTATTTAAATTTGGAATATTTAATATTTCCTCCATATTATTATAATTTATAAATTTTGGAATTCTTTTATCTTTCTTTGGAGATGATACTAATAAAAATGGATTATTTTTAGTAATGTTATTTAATACCAAATATTTGTAAAAGGTTCTAATTGAACTTAACTTTCTAGATATAGTACTTTTAGAATTATTTTTTTTATTTAAAAATATTATATAATCTTTACAATTATTATATTTTACACCATTATAATTTAATTTACTAACATCTAAAAAAGATTTATATTCATCTAAATCTCTTTTATAATTACTGCATGTAAAACTAGAATAATTTCTCTGATATTTTAAATAATCAATAAAATTTTCAATTAAATTATTCATATTTACTCCTAACTAATTTTTCTATCTTTTAAAATATTATTAACTTCATCCATTGAATTATATAACATATATAATTCATTAATTTTTTCTTCCTCTGTTAAAGTATCATTAGATATAATAGAATGTGCGAAATCATCTATATTGTTATTTTCTGATACTTGTATATCATCAATTTTATTTATTATTTCTTTTACACTACCCATTATATTAATTATTTCACTTTTTTTACTCATTGGTACTTTATATCTACAATTTTTTAATTCATCACTTTTAAAGAAATATGTTACCATTTGTCTTAATGTATTATAATGTGATGATAAATATCTATACATAATATTATGATATTCAGCATAATTTTTATTTATTATACAATTATGTAACTTTACTATTGGAATATTATTTGAATTATCACTTTTTAAACATTTTTCTAAATTTAATACTTCATACAAAAATTTATCAATTTTACTTTTATCTACTTCTAATAACAGATTTATTATATCTTTATAATTATTAACATCAAGAACTGACCTATTAGAATAAAATAATATATTATATTTCTTCTCATTTGACAATTTAGATTTTACATATACATCAAGATAACTAAAATCTTCTTTATCGACAATCAATCTTTTTATAGCATCTTTAGATTCAAAATGTGATGTAAAATCATCTATTTCTTCTAATGAACCATTATATATTTCAACTTCATTATTATTACATTTTATATACAATGAATAATTTTTCTGACTATTTATTACCATATAAATACCTATCTTACCATGTAAGGTTCTTCTAAGGTACCCTTACCTGAATTATATAATGATAATTTATCTATATAAATAACAGGATATACATAAAATGATGCGGCTGCTCTTGTAACATTTAAAATACCATTGTTTATATAATAAACCTGATATGTATTATCTGAAACTGCATTTATTGTTCTAAATAATTATAATTTGAACATGCTCTTGTATTAGTATTAGTACAATTAGGGTCTATACTTGCCCTCATATATTCATTAACTTGAATCATCCCAACTTTTTGATTTTCATATTTAACTGAGCAATCACTAACTCCATCAATACTTGAATCATTTAATGCTCTTTTACCTATACATATACTATGATCTATAATTAATTTTTTTTCTGTTTCACTAAAGAATTCTGATTTATATAATTCATTTAAACTATCTTTTAATCTACTTTTTGAATAATCATTTATACCATCATCTTTTT
>CAPQQE010000057.1:0-2003 GCA_948687865.1 uncultured Bacilli bacterium | reverse complement strand
TCATCCCATACTATACTATTATCTGTTCTTTTAGTTGAAATAAGTTTTAGTTCTCCCTCTTCATTTATCTCAAGTATTCTATATAATCTTTCTCCTAAAAGTATATAATTATTAGGATTTTCACCCCTAAACACATATTTATCTCCGAATTTATATAAACCATCATCAGATGTTACCACCTGTTCATTAGTTTTTATATATTCTATAATTGATTTTGTTTCATAATATTTTCCACATTTTACATATGGTATATAAACTTCCTTATTATTTTTATTTACAATAGATACATATCCATTACATTTTACATTTTCATCTTCTATTGCAGATAATTCTTTTATATAATTAGAATTAACTAATGTATCTAAATTTACTCTAGACTGTTCATTTTCTTTTGGAAGTATTTTGTTATTTTTTTCAGCATACTTTTTTGCTGATTGTTTTAATTTTTCCTCCATTTGAGTGTATGTTTTTACCTTTATTGTTCTATTTTTTGGAAACACCAACATAAGTACAACAATTGTAATTATTAAAACAACTATAAGTGTAACTATTTTTAATATATTTTCTCTAATAAATCCCATAAATATCCCTACCTTTATACTGATTATACCAAAAAAAAAAGATTAAAACAATTTATTTTAATCCTTTTTAAGTAATTCACTAGCAGATGTTACTATACTTGCCATATTTTGCATATCTGATGGAATAATTATTTTTGTTGATTTACCATCTGCAACTTTCTCTAATGTTTCAAATTGTTTTAACGCTAAAACAGATTTATCTGCTTTTGCATCTTTAAGTAATTTCAAACCAGCTGCTGTTGCTTCTTGAACTTTAAGTATTGCTTCTGCCTCTCCTTCTGCAAGTTTAATTTGTGATTCTTTTTGTGCTTCTGCTCTAAGTATTGCACTTTCTTTTTCACCTTCTGCTATTAATATACTAGATTTCTTTTCACCCTCTGCTTGAAGAATTTTTTCTCTTCTTTCTCTTTCTGCACGCATTTGTTTTTCCATTGCTTCTTGAATATCTCTTGGCGGAATTATATTTTTAACTTCAACACGATTTATTTTTATCCCCCATGGATCAGTTGCTTCATCTAGAATAACACACATTTTACTATTTATTAAATCTCTTGAAGTTAGTGTCTCATCAAGTTCAAGATCACCTATTATATTACGAAGTGTAGTTGCTGTTAAATTTTCTATTGCACTTATTGGATTTTCAACACCATATGTGTATAATTTTGGATCTGTAATTTGAAAATATACAACTGTATCTATTTGCATAGTTACGTTATCCTTTGTAATAACTGGTTGTGGTGCAAAATCTCTTACCTTTTCTTTTAAAGAAACATTGTTAGCTATTCTTTCTATAAATGGTATTTTAAAATGTAAACCTGTTTGCCAAGTAGCATGATAACTACCTAGTCTTTCAATAACAAATGTTTTAGATTGTGGAACAATCTTAATATTAACTATTATTATAGTTATAATAAATATAAATAAAATTATAATTGGCATAAATTATCTCTCCTTCTTTTCAACTATTATTTTGGCACCTTCTATTTTTAGCACCTTAACTTTTGAACCTTCCTCTATTAAATCTTCTGATGAAGCGAGCCAGCTTTTACCATCTACTGTTACTCTACCTTTTTTTAATGGATCTATTTCTTTTGTAACTATACCTGTTTTCCCAATTATCATATCAAAATTTGTTTTTTCAATATTTTTCTTTATATATTTATCAAAAAGTGGTTTTGTAAATATTAAAGAAATTACAGTTGTGATAATAAATATGGTAATTTGAATTAAAACATTATCAGTAAAATATGAACTAATAAAAGCACATAAACTACCTAAAGCAAACCATATAGTTATTAAATTAAATGATAATGCTTCAATTAATAAAAATGCAAATACTAAAATAAACCAAATCATAAAATACCTCCTTTGTAATTTTATTATATGACTAATTTTATATAAATATATTTATATAAAATTAGT
>CAPQQE010000056.1:1453-8433 GCA_948687865.1 uncultured Bacilli bacterium | reverse complement strand
CCCAGGCTTTTTTGTCAACATAAAAAAGTTACCTACTTGTAACTTTTATTTATACTAATCGTTTTCATGTATTTCTTTAATTATTTTTTCTATCTTATTTCCATAATCTATTGATTCATCATATATAAAAGTAAGTTCTGGAATTTTTCTCATTTCTAACTTTCTTTTTATAAGTTCATTTCTAATAAATCCCTTTGCGCCATTTAAATCTTGTGTACATTTTGCTTTATTATCATCATTTAATATAGTAAAATACACTTTAGCATATGATAAATCACTAGACAAATCTATATGTGTTATAGTCACAAATTTTATATCTTCATCTTTTATTTCAGTCATTAATATTAAACTGATTTCTTTTTTTAATAAATTAGCTAATCTTTCAGTTTTAATACTCATACTAACACCTACTATCTTTCTATCTCTACCATTTCATATGCTTCTATTATGTCTTTTTCTTTTATGTCATTAAAGTTTTCAAGAGTAATACCACATTCAAATCCCTTCTTAACTTCTTTGGCTTGATCTTTTTCTTTTTGAATAGTATTAATTGCACCATCATATACAACAACACCATCTCTTATTAATCTCGCTTTAGCATTTGATTTAATTACTCCACTTATAACCATAGATCCTGCGATAGTACCTACTTTGGAGAATTTAAATAATTTTCTTACTTCAGCTTCCCCTATTATTTTTTCTTCATATTCTGGATCAAGCATACCTTTCATAGCTGCCTCCATTTCCTCTACTAATTTATATATAATATTATGTAATCTTATATCAACGTTATACTCTTTAGCAACTTCCATAGTTTTTGCATTTGGTCTTACATTAAATCCAACTATAATTGCATCTGATGCATTAGCAAGTACTATATCACTTTCTGTGATAGTTCCAACTCCACTTCTGATTACTTTTACCCTAACATCTTCTACTTCTATTTTAGATAGAGAATTTTTAACTGCTTCCTCTGTGCCTTTAACATCTGTTTTAAGAATTACATTTATCTCCTTTATACCAGACTTAATCTTGCTAAATAAATCATCTAGCGATACAGTTTTATTGTTTTTGTTATTTTTTATTTTATCTTGTTCTTTTCTATTTTCAGCAATCATTTTTGCTTCTTTTTCTGTTTCAAAAGCCATGAATCTATCACCTGATGATGGAACTTCGCTAAGTCCTGTTATTTCAACTGGCATTGATGGAAGTGCTTCTACTACTTCTCTTCCTAGATCATCTTTAAGTGTTCTAACTTTTCCATATGTTGTTCCTACTACTATCGGATCACCTAATCTAAGAGTTCCATTTTGTACAAGTAGTGTTACTGTTGATCCAACATTTTTATCTAATTTTGATTCGATTACGGTTCCAAGTGCATATCTATTTGGATTAGCCTTTAATTCACTCATTTCTGATACTAATTGAATGCTATCTAATAACTCATCTATACCTTCTCCAGTTAAAGCGGATATTTTTTGATATATTACATCTCCACCCCATTCTTCTGGAGTTAGATCATGTGATGCCATCTCTGTCATAATTTTTTCTGGATTTGCTCCTGGTTTATCCATTTTATTTATAGCAACAATAATTGGGACCCCTGCTGCTTTTGCATGATCTATTGCTTCTTCTGTTTGTGGCATTACACCATCATCAGCCGCTACTATTATAATAACTATATCTGTTACAGCAGCACCTCTTGCCCTCATTTCAGTAAAAGCTTCATGACCTGGTGTATCTATAAATGTTATTTTCTTACCATTTTTTTCTATTTGATATGCACCTATATGCTGAGTAATTCCACCAAATTCTCCATTTGTTATATGACTGTTTCTTATATAGTCAAGTAAACTTGTTTTCCCATGATCAACATGTCCCATTATTGTAACAACTGCTGGTCTATCACTAAGACTATCTGGATCATCATTTATTTCAAATTTCTCAAAATTAGTTTTATCTTGAGATTCAAAACTTTTTAATGTTTTATCATAATCTATTACTACCATTTCAGCATCATCATAACTAAGAGAGTTATTTAAACTAGCCATTATGCCTAAATTCATTAATTTTTTTATTATTTCAGTCGGATTTACATCTAATTCCTTTGCTAAATCGCTTACTGTCATACCGTCTTTATATACTACTATATTTTCATCATGCGATGCCTCATTTTGAGTTAATTTCTCTTTATTTTTATACATTTGCTTTCTTTTAGCATTTAAATCTTCTCTTGAGACTTCTGATTTTTTCTTTAGTTTTTGCTTTTTTACAGTATCATCAAATTTAATATTTGAACTACTAGCAAGTTCCTCTGCCTTATCTTCTAATTCTTCATCTAAATCATAATCCTTTTCATCAGTTATTTCATCTATATAAGTATTTTCATCTTCTAAATTGTTATTCATAACTAATGTATTATCTAAATCAATTACTTGATCTTCATCTAACTCATCATCCGCACTTTTTATATCATATCCTAACTCCTGTGCCTTCTTAATTACTACATCAACATCAACATTAACATCTAATGCATATTCTTTAACACTCATCATAGGTATTACCTCCTTCTATTTTATTATTTTAACGATTTTATTAATCCTAAAATCTTCTCGGTTGTATCTTCTACTTTATCCTTTGTAATATTATCTTCCTTTTTATATGGAATTACTTTTACTTTAGCTTTTTTAAACATATATTTACTAATTTTAACTTCATCTATCTTAGAATACATTCTTAGATATACTACTTTTTTATTCCTGATTGTATAATTATTTTTGTGCATTCATAACAAGGAAACCATGTGACATATAATGTACTATTTTTTAAATCTTTAGAATTACTTCTATAATTTAATATTGCATTTTTTTCAGCATGCACTACATAATAGTCTTTTATATTCTTTTTTATTCCTGTTAATTCCCCTGTTGAATTCCAGTCAAATTTATCATCATCCATCCCTTCAGTTAGACCATTATATCCAATAGATAGAATTCTATTTTCATTATTAACAATGCATGCGCCTACTCGATTTCTTGGATCTTTACTTCTTGATGATGCTAATATTGCACAGCCCATAAAGTATTCATCCCAATTAAGATAATTTTCTCTTTTACCTGACATTTTAGTTTTCCCCCCCCTAAAATTTTAACAAGTTATTATTTTCTCAAGTTCATCATATATAGAATCATCAATTTTTATTTCTAAATGTCTATCTAACACTTTTGATTTCTTAGCTTTTTGTAAAACTTCTAAATCTTTTTTGATATATGCCCCTCTTCCATTTGCTTTACCAGTTAAATCAATAAAAACTTTATTCTCATTATTTTTAACTATTCTTATTAACTCTTTTTTTTCTAATTTTTCTTTAGTTACAACGCATGATCTAAGCGGTATTTTTCTTTGTTTCATAAATGCCTCCTATGCTTCGTAATATTTATATATATTTATTCCTTCTTCTTGAACTTGTTCTCTTGTTTTAACATCTATCTTACATTTTGTAAGTTTAGCTGCTAATTTAACATTTTGACCTTTTTTTCCAATTGCAAGAGATAAATTTTCACCTTCTGCTACTGCTAATGCTTCACTTTTTTTATCATCTAATATATATACTTCAACTTCTCTTGCTGGAGATAGTGCATTTTTTATAAATGTTACTAAATCTCTATCATACTGTACTACATCTATTTTTTCTCCATTTAACTCTTTAGATATATTATTTATTCTTATTCCCTTTTCTCCAATACAAGCACCTACTGCATCTACTCTCTCATTTTCCGAATAAACTGCTATTTTACTTCTATTTCCTGCATCTCTAGCAACACTATAAAGCATTACTATTCCTTCATTTAATTCTGGAATTTCAATTTCTAATAATCTCTTTACAAAACCATAATGACTTCTAGATAATAGTATAACAGGTCCACCTTTTTGTCCCAATTCTATTTTAACTACATATACTTTTACTTGCGATCCCATAACAAGCTCTTCACCAGGTATTATTTCTGATTTTGGAAGTATTCCATGTGCTCTACCTAAATCAACATAATAATTTTGCTTATCTTCTCTAGATAAAGTTCCAACTAATAATTCTCCTTCTTTATCTTCAAATTCTCTCATAATACTTTCTCTTTCAGCTTCACGAACCTTTTGAGTAAATACTTGTTTACAGGTAGATGCCGCTACTCTTCCAAAATCTTTTGGTGTTACTTCTTCTTCTATTACATCTCCAACCTTTAATCCTTGTGGATTATCTCCTAATTCTTCAAGTAATATTTGAGCATCTTCTTCTTCCTCCATATTTATCTCATCAACAACTATTTTGTATGCGACTACTTTTATTTCTCCTGTATCTCTATCTATTTTTGTCTTACTATTTGTTGCATTATTATTTTTCTTATATGCAGCATTAAGGGCTCCTTCCATATATTCGAAAATTTCATCTTCCGTAATTCCTCTTTCTTTAGCAAGTGCCTTAGTTGCTCTTATAAATTCTAATCCGTTCACTTTACTCTCCTCCTTTTGAACATACATTAAGTACATAACTTTCTTCTATTAAATCTGCTTCATCTAATATTGGATTAACTATATTTGTTGCAAGTACACAAGTATCAATATCAACATATGGTTTTTTATCTATAATAACATATAGATTTTTAACACCTTCTTCATCTTCATATAGAACATCAACAACTTCTATATTTTCTTCCTTTAAAGGTTGCTTTAATATTTCTTTTATCTTTTCTAGCATACACTCCTCCATTATATATAAAGAGCGAGGCTTTAACCTCACTCCTTGTTGATAAACTAATTATAACACAAATTTTTAATTTTTAAAGCAATTTGTTAATTTTTTTTGATATAATCATATAGAAAGTATGTGATTAAAACATGGATAATAATAAATTTAATATAATATTAAAAAACTTTATAGTATTTTTTTCTTATTTTATATGGCAAATAGTACCAACGTTAATACTTAGTTTGTTTAGCATTAGTGTAAGTAATCTAGATAACATACATAAAAATATATATTTAATTTTATCTAATTTAACTTATTTATTAATATTGATCATTGTATATCATAAAGAGTTAAAAATAGATTTTAACAAATTTAAAAATGATTACAAATATATAATAAGAAAATATTTACCTATATACATTCTTGGAGTTATATTAATGGGATTATCTAACATTTTTATTTCAAATATAACACACTACAATATTTCAATTAATGAACAAAATGTTAGAATGTATATTAAATTATTTCCAATATATATGTTTTTTTCATCCACTATATATGCGCCTATTGTAGAAGAAATTACCTTTAGAAAAACTTTTAAAAACATATTAAATAATAAGTATCTATTTATAGTAATTAGTGGATTATTATTTGGAATTGTTCATATATCTAATTTAAATGACATTAATGACTATCTAATGATCATTCCATATGTTATAATGGGAATAGATTTTTCTTATATCTATTATAAAACTAATACTATTTTTTCAACTATTATTTTTCACTCATTTCATAATTTAATTTTAATAATTATTCAATTTATAGGAGGCTAACTATGAAAAAAAATATTGATGATACTTATTCTGAGAATACAAATGAAGAAAAAAAGAAAACAGGTTTCTTTAGAAAACTATTTTTTAGTATAATACTAATTATTATTTTAATAATTGTTTACTCAAGATATCTAGCAACTACAGGATTAATAATAAAAGAATATCCCATTAAAAGTAAAAATATAACTGAAGTCTTAGATGGAATAAAAATAGCTCATTTTTCTGATTTTCACTATGGAAGAACTACTTTCTTAAAAGAATTAAAGAATCTAGTTAATGAGATAAATTTAATGAAACCAGATATTGTAGTATTTACTGGCGATTTAGTAGATAAAGATATCACTATTAATGATGAAGAAATTAATAATATAATAAAAGAATTATCCAAAATAAATAGTACTTATGGCAAATATTACGTTACTGGTAATCATGATATTAAATTAACTAGATATTCTGAAATAATGGATTCATCTGGATTTATAAATTTAAATGATTCATATGATATTATATATAAAGACACTAATAATTCTATTTTATTAACAGGGTTATCATTATCTAATAATACTAGCTTTTTAGATAATATAATTAATGAAAATAATGTAAACTATAAAATAAATATAATGCATTATCCTGATTATTTTAATAATATTAAAAAATATAATTATGATCTAGTATTATCAGGGCACTCACATAACGGACAAATTGCATTGCCATTTTATGGCGCAATAATAACCCCTACTTACGCTAAAAATTATTATAAACCATAATCGTAAAAAAGTCAATAGTTTTTTGAGATTTTTTTTAATCTATACCCGACTTTCTCTTTGATTCTCTTGATTAATCTCGTTTTCTCTATTATTCTCGCATTTCGTTTTAAAAATTGCGCAATGAAGTTTCGAGGGGGATTGAATCGGTTTTTGTGAAATTTGCACAAACGCAGAATTGATTTTCATATAAAATAATTGTTGGAATTTCAGCTTGTCAATGTGACTAATTTCGATTGGACTTTATTGTTGGTTTTCACGAATTTTTGTTTATTGAAATAATTGTATCGACAACATTACAAATTTGTGATATTATATAATGATTTGAAAGCTGTTTCAAATGGGAGGCATGGGACAAATAAATTTAAAGGAGTTTTTTATTATGTACGTGGCAACAAGGAGAGTCGACTTTCAGTATGTAACAAAAAAAGAGGCAGCGCCGTTCAAAAAGGAGATAAGAGAATTACTTCTCGCAGTTCAAAAAGAGGTCAAGAAAAAATTCACATTTCAATTTTATGCAGTCGGCAGTTCAAGTCGAAATATGATCACTTATGACCGCAAAGGCAATATTGGCTTTGATTTTGACTTTAATATTGAGCCTAATGACCCAGAAAATAAATATGATGCTTATAAAATGAGAAA
>CAPQQE010000056.1:0-1396 GCA_948687865.1 uncultured Bacilli bacterium | reverse complement strand
TATAACTATAAAGGTGATAGATTACCCTAACAGCAGGATCAAGTACAGCTGCGATTTCGCAATAGTTCACCACTATAATGAGAATGGCCAAAAAAAGCAAGAATACATTAGGCACGATAAGATGCAGAGGAGGTATTGTTGGGCTGCCAGAGATAAAGGCTTCTACATAGAAGGAAAAATCAATTGGCTAAAAAAGCATGGATATTGGAATGAACTTCGTGATTATTATATTGACAAAAAGAATTGCGATCCTAACAAGCATTCCAGATCAATTCTTGCAGAATCGGTTAATGAAATGTATGAACGCTATCACGGATAATTTTAATTATGGTTATTGAGTGATATATATAAACCTTTGGACAGGGCAATCACTTGAAAAATTTTATTAGCGTAGTTTTTACACAGAAACATTATCTTTAAGTAATACAGCTAATTATTTTTGAATTCTATTGCTGCTTTTCATATTTTGTTTAATTTCAATTTTTAATAATTAAATACAATTGACAAAAAAACATAATCATGCTATAATTAAGAAAAAATGGGTATAATACATCGAATTAAAGGAGATTTTCATGACATGAAAAGAAATATATTTGTCATTCTGTCCTGTCTTACCGCCGCGTTATCGTTCGGGGCATTGTGGCTTTTGTTAAGCGACAAATTACATGGATATCCCGATAAATATCGGCTTGCGGCAATACTTGCGATCCCAATATTTGCTATAATAGCAATTATATGTTGTATTATCCAATCCGTTCTGAAAAATAAAGAGTGGAAGAAATTTCAGTCTGAGCATCCGGAAGAAGCCTATACCATACAACAGCAGGTTCAAGCCAAGAATTTGAACAATGTCAGTGATTATGATATTTATCAGTTAAGCGTTATTCGCGGTAAGATAGGTTCTATTTTCGGAAGAATTATTGCCGCAGTCCTGCTTACCGCTTTTGGCGGAGGAAATGTGTTTATCTCATATATCTGGGTATCCTACAGTTGGTTTTTCATCAAACTCACCAGAAATTATATTATAGGAATAGTCATATGTTTAATAAGTGTAATTTACTTTGCGGATAAGATCACAAGCTTACCCGAGCCTTGGATGACAATATCGGCAACTGCTCTTATTGCGGGAGCTTTTATTAATGCGAAATAAAATTAAAGGCAACACTGCATGAAGATCATGCGATGTTGCCCTTAATTTTATTTTATTTTATTTTAAAAGTAACCTCCCAGTCTCCCGATTTATAGCCCTTTGATGTAAAAAATGCGCCGTAGAGGGAATAATCTTTAATTTCATCGTAGTCGATTGAAAAAAGACTTTCCTCATATTGATTTACTGAATTTTCGTCATTTTCATCCCAAAATCCGACAGCCGAATAAGCTTCAACTTTCTCGCCGT
>CAPQQE010000055.1:863-8450 GCA_948687865.1 uncultured Bacilli bacterium | reverse complement strand
TTAAATTTTGTCAATGGTATTAGAAGAATTTTTTCATTATTTACCTATTTTCTTCATCACTTTTAATTTCATCTAACTTAGTTTTTATCCAATTAGGTAATATTTCATCAAATAGTTCAAAACCTAAGCTAGTCTCTGGTAATTTTCCAGTCTTTTTGTACATGTTATCTATTACCATGCTTAATTTCATCTGTTTTTTATCTTCATCTATACTTAAAATTTTAACTTTTCTTATTTCTCCTTCATGTAATATACTATGTATATCTTTTATAAATTTTCCATTTATTTGTGAAATATGTATTAATCCCGTATATTCATCATCTACTTTTACAAAAGCACCATATGGTTTTATTTTAGATATTTCTACATTTATTATTTGATTATTTTTGTAAAGCATAATACACCTCTATGTGTTATTATAACACATATTACTTTTTTTATTATTATACTTTACTACTTTTTATATTACATGTATAATTTATGTGGAGGCATACTTATGAATACTGAAGAAAAAATAAAAGAAATATTAGAGAAAATAAGGCCATTTTTAATTAATGATGGTGGTGATGCAGAATTCATAAAATTTGAAGATGGTATTGCTTATATAAAAATGATAGGTAATTGTGCTAATTGTATGTATTCAGATATAACTATATCTGATACAATAGAAACAATATTAACGTCAGAAATAGAAGAAGTATTAGAAGTTAGACCATATATAGATTAACTTCTAAACTTTGTTTCTAACCATTCGATAGGTTCTAATTGAACCTTTTTTTCATATACTATAAATTTATAAATATTATATATCAACTCTTCGTATTCATCTATTTTATCTATTATTTTAAATATAGTTTCCTCATTCTTCCCACTATTTATTATTTCATCATACATATCAAAATAACATGTTGGAAATAATAATCTACCAATAAATAATACATATTCTGCTTTATTTAAATTTCCAATACTTAAATAAGATTTTACATCATATAAACTAAAATTATCATTATAAAATGTTTGTTTTATATATTCTGCTACATCTCTTACCCTATTATCCACAACAAAATTAAGTGGATTATAAAAATTTATACTACCCTTCTCCTGAAATATTCTTTTATGACTTACAACTAGTGAAACATTATCTTTTACATCCAAATTATTTATTAAATAACATATAGCATTCTCACCAAGACCTATAAAATAACTTAAACTATCACATAGTATAGGATACTTTTTACCCACTTCACTTATCTGATACTCATAATAATCTATTTTTTCACTCCATAATTTTATCCAATCATTTCTAAGAAGTGTTTTATCCGCTTGTATATTAATTGTCATGTTCTGCATATAATTAATATCATTTAAAAATACTTTATCATTCTTATATCTACATAATTTTATAAGTACATAAGGCTTTTCATTTATCATAGTTATTGCACTTTTATCTTTATTTAATATAAGTTCATGAACAATACATCCCCTTTTTTTCATTTCCATATTTAACTTATATATTGCATTTATATCTTCATAAGGTCTATTATAAAAAATAAGGTAAAACTCATCACCATTATAATAAAAATAATAATTATCATCTTTTTTTATAAATTCATCTACTAAAATATTATAATAAAAGTTAATAGTATTTTTCATAGTTTCACCTATAAAAATTATATGCACATATAAAATAAAAAAGAAACAAATTATCTTGCTTCTTCTACAACTCTTGTTTCTCTTATAACAGTTACTCTTATTGTTCCAGGATATTGCATTTCATTTTCTATTCTATCTTTTATATCCCTTGCTACCTTTATAGATGTTAATTCATCCATTTCTTCTGGCTTAACAAGCACTCTTAATTCCCTACCTGCTTGCATAGCAAATGATTTTTCTACTCCATCAAATGAATTTGCAATATCTTCTAGTTGCTGTAATCTATTAATGTAGTTTTCAAGTGAATCATTTCTAGCACCTGGTCTTGATGCACTTATTGTATCCGCTATTTCTACAATTGAGGATATTATACTAGTTGCTGCTTCATCTCCATGATGAGATGCTATTGCGTTTACTACTATTTCATCTTCATCATACTTTTTAGCAATCTTTTTACCTATCTCAACATGGCTACCCTCTACCTCAAAATCAATTGCTTTTCCTATATCGTGAAGAAGTCCTGCTCTTTTTGCTAAAGAAACATTCTCTCCCATTTCTGCCGCTAAAAGTCCCGATAGATTTGCAACTTCTATAGAATGTTTAAGTGCATTTTGCCCAAAACTTGTTCTAAAATGTAATTTTCCTATTATCTGTACTAATTCTGGATCTATTTTTGATATTCCAAGACCAAATATTGCCTCTTCACCTTTTTCTATAATTTTTGCATTTATTTCCTTACAAGTTTTATCATATAATTCTTCTATTCTACCTGGATGTATTCTTCCATCTTTTACTAAACTTTCTATAGTAACTTTAGCAATTTCTCTCCTAAGTGGATCAAAGCTTGAAATAACAATACTTTCGGGAGTATCATCAATTATTAAATCAACACCTGTTACTGCCTCTATTGTTCTTATATTTCTACCTTCTCTTCCTATAATTCTACCTTTCATATCATCATTAGGTAAATTAATTACTGATATAGTTGCTTCATTAGTTACGTCTGATGAATATTTTTGCATAGCAAGTGTTAGTAAATTCTTAGCTTTTTTATCTACGTCTAATTTTGCTTCTGCTTCTTTATCTTTAATATAAGCCGCTATTTCTTTAGTCATAGAATCTTCTACATGTTTCATAACCATACTTCTAGCTTCTTCTTTAGAAAATCCTGAAATTTTTTCTAGTTTTTCTAATTGTTCTTTTAAAACTTCATCTGTTTTTTCTTCTAACTTTTGAATGTCTTTTTGTCTTTGTACTAAATTATTTTCTTTCTCTGATAATAAATTTTCTCTGTCTTGAAGTAATTGATCTCTTCTATCTATACTATTTTCTCTTTGTTGCAATCTATCTTCTATATCTTTTACTTCTAGTTTTCTTTCTTTTAACTCTTTTTCAAAATCTTGTTTTAATTTATATTGTTCTTCTTTTATTTCTAATATAGTATCTCTTTTTAATTTATCTGCTTCTTTTTTTGCCTTTTCTATTATATTATCAGATTTCTTTTCTTTTGATTTTATTATAAAAACCATTATTATTATTGTAAGTAACACTCCAAAAATCAATCCAAGAGTAGAAAATAGTATTTTTTCCATATTTTCCCTCCATTTGATTTATTTATATATATTAATATTATTTAATGTATACACTTCTAGTATAAAATTTATTTGTAAATAAGTCAACTACAAAAAATTATTTACTATATCAAAATAAATAATAATAAATATATAATCATATCATTTTAATACAAGGAGTAATACTATGAGTTTAATACCAAATATAGATCCTAAATTATTTACTTTAAGCGCAATTGCGGTTGGATATTTGCTAATAGATGATACTACCGCTAATGAACAAAATGCACTTGGTAACTGGCTTATGCTTGTTGCTCAAGTATTATGCACAAATGCTTTTTATAAACAGGTAAGACAAGAAAGAGGATTAGAATCTAATGCTAATAATAATCAAAATAATAATACCAATGAAACTATTGTTATGATGCAAAAAATGATGAATGCATTAGCTAAAGAAATTGATGAATTAAAAAAGGAAATATGACTTATTTCCTAGTGTTATGATAATAATTAAATTCTGCTAATTCAATTGATAACTGTTCTAATTCATCACTAATATATGACTCATTAAGAACTTCTTCAACTTCATACATTAAAGACTTTATGTCATTAAACTTTTTATAATCTATCTTATATCTATTTAATATTTCTATTTGTCTATTAGATAAGTATAAATTATCACTAATTTTATTTAATTTATTATCAGTAATAGTTTTATTTACTATATCATCTATTTGATTATTACTATACATATTATTTAATACCTAACTCATAACATTTAAATTTATCAAATAATTCTACATTTTCTCCTGTTAACTCAGTATCGTCTATATACTGTTTCATTTTTTTATATGATATTGCTTTTGATAAAAGTGTATTTATTCTTACTTTATCTATACACTCTAAATATGATTTTAAATCGCATGTTCTATATACATCTAACATTTCACTATATGCGCTACTATTAATATTTTTATTTTTTGACGTTAAAGATTGTTCCCAATTAATTGATTTGATATCCATAAGTATTAATTCTAAAAGTATTTTTTTAGCATTTATTTTATCTACTTTTAATAATGATAATATAAATTCTGATGAATCAGATAATAATTTTTCTTCCCCTATTTTTCGATTACATTTAATAATTTTATCTATAATGTAATCTGCATCAACATCGATATTGTAATTATCTATATCTTGGTTAAATAGAGTATTTATTTTACAAATATGTTTTATATCATCTTCATCTAAACTTTTTACATTTAATATCTTATAATATGCTGAAGAATCATAAAATGTTTTAGATGCATAAAGTGCAAGATTAAACATATCAGTATTATTTTCATAAAATTTTTCAAGTTCATCATATGAATTTATTTCTTTTAATTCATTAAAATCTCTTAATTCAGGCGGAAACAATTTGTTTGTTTTTTTCCAATATCTAAAATATGAATATAAATCACTATAACTTGTCATATATATCATAGTTCTTATTACTTCATATGCTTTTTTAATATCTATATCTTCTGATATATTACCTTTAATATTTCTATCAAATAAAATTTTTCTAATTTCTCTATTGTAGTTATTAACTTCCACACTAATCCCTCTTTCATTGATGTATAGTATATATAACTAGTTTTGTTTTGTCAAATTTACTACCGCTTTTATAATTGCTATTTTACCATATTCATATGTTAGAGATCCTTGCATGTATGCTATATATGGTTTTCTAATTGGTCCATCACAAGATAATTCTATTGATGATCCTTGTGTAAAAGTTCCCGCAGCCATTATTACTTTATCTGTATAACCTGGCATATCCCAAGGTATAGGGACAACATAAGAATCTATAGGTGATGCACTTTGAATCCCCTGACAAAATTTAATTAATTTTTCTTCATTATTAAACTCTATATTTTGAACTATATCAACTCTCTTACTATTATATTTTGGTTCTACTTTATAACCCAATTCTTCTAATACTTTACTTGCTAATATAGCTGTTTTAAGTGATGATGCTACAACAGATGGTGCCATATATAATCCTTGTAAGATTTGTTTATTTATACCAAGTGTAGGTCCAACTTCCCTTCCTTCTCCAGGTAACGTTAATCTTTGTGCTGCTAATTCAATTAAATCTTTTCTTCCAGCAATATATGCACCATTAGGAGCTATCCCACCACCTAAATTTTTTATAAGTGATCCAACTATAATATCTGCCCCCATATCAAGTGGAGATGTTTTATCTACAAACTCGCAATAACAATTATCAACCATAACAATAATATCTTTATCAATTTTTTTAATTAGTTCTACTATATTTTTTATTTTATCATTTGATATACTTTTTCTTGTACTATATCCTTTAGATCTTTGTATCTCTATTAATTTTACTTTAGATTTGCTTAATCTTTCCTCTATTTTTTTATAATCAAAATCATCATTTACTAATTCTATTTGTTCATAATTTATATTAAATGATTTAAGTGAACTATCATTATTCTTTATTCCTATAACTTCATGTAATGTATCATATGGTTCTCCTGTAATACTAATCATAGTATCTCCTGGTCTTAGATATGAAAATAATGCAACTGTAAGTGCATGAGATCCTGATATAAATTGACTTCTAACTAATGCATCTTCTGCGCCTAATACTTCCTTAAATACATTTTCTATTGCACTTCTTCCTATATCATTATACCCATAACCAGTAGTAGATGAAAAATGTACTTCAGAAATTTTATTATTCCAAAATGCATTTATAACTTTATTACTGTTATATTCACATATCTCATTTACAATTTTAAATTCTTCCTCTAATTCTTTTTCACATTTATTAACTAAACTTTTTATATCATTATCCATATATAATTTTAATCCTCCAATTCTATTATGCTTCCTGTTTTTATATTATCATCTTTTATTATATTAATAATTTGAGTAGTAATATCTTCTATTTCACTTAACTTAGATTGATTAACTCTTTTTAATTCCATTTTCAAATAATCAGGATTCATTTCTTTAACACTCTGTGTATTAATCCATCCTGGCATTACAGCTATTATTTTATTATTTTTAATTATAGTTGATAGTGATTTAGTAAGTAAATTAAGTCCTGCTTTTGATGATGAATAATCAATATTCATATCATTATATGTACTCACTGCATCTTTAGATGATATATTTAAAATAATTCCATTATTCATATATTTATATGCATATTTAGTAACTAAAAAAGGACCAACTAAATTAACCTCTAGTACTTTTATTTATCATATTCTTTATTTCTTCTTCATTTGTAATATCACATTTTACTACAAGTGATTTAACATTATAGTTATTATCTATATATTCCTTTAATTTTAATGCACTATCTTTAGAATTATTATAGTTTATAATGACATTACAACCATTTTTAGCAAGTTCTTTTATAATATAAGCTCCTAGTCCTCTTCCAGAACCTGTAACTAATGCTACTTTACTACTTAGTTTCACAATATCACACTCCATTTAAATTATAAGATAAAAAGAGGATTTTATTTAATCCTTCTTAATATATCTCTTGCAGATACTAATCCAGTAGCAGCTGCTGCTACTATATTACCTGCTTTACCAGAACCGTCTCCTACAAAATAAACATTATAATCTTTTAATTTAAAATCATTATTAGTAGTTATTTCATTACTAAAAAATTTTATTTCAGGCCCATAAAGTAATGTTTCATCATTATTGACTCCTGGAATAATTTTATCTAATTCTTCCAGTCCTTCTAAAATATTAATTATAATTCTATGTGGCAAAACTAAAGCTAAGTCTCCTGCTACACAATCCTCTAAAGTTGGAGTTATGAATAATTTATTTATTCTATTAAAATTACTACGTCTACCCATTCTTAAATCTCTTAATGTCTGTATAATTGGTTTTGAATCACCTAATACATTTGCTATTTTTGCTATTGATTCGCCATATTCTCTAGTATTAGTAACTGGCTCTGTTAAATTAACTTTACTAATAAATGCAAAATTTGAATTATTAGATTTTATATCTTTTAGAGAATGTCCATTTACACATATATATCCATAATAATTTTCTTTTGCTACAAAGCCTCCTGGATTAGTACAAAATGTTCTTATTTCATCAGCATAAGTTTTGGTCTTAATAAAGATTGTTGGGTCATATATTACACTACATATCTCTTCCATTATTTCTTTTCTAACTTCTACTCTAACACCTATTTCTATACTTTTTGAGATGTAAGGTATTTTATATTTATCTGCAAGTTCTTGAACCCATTTCGCACCTGTTCTACCTGGCGCTACTACTACATTTTTACAATTAACCTTTACTTCTTTATTAA
>CAPQQE010000055.1:0-853 GCA_948687865.1 uncultured Bacilli bacterium | reverse complement strand
CTGGGAAGAATGTTTCACGTGAAACAATATGTCTATCTTCTTTTATACTTTCTATATCAGTAACATTAGTACACTCTTTTATTTCTACACCTTTATTCTTTAAATAATTTGAAAAATCTTCTATATATTTTGGGAGATGATCACTTCCTAGATGCTTTTGTTTTATTATCATAAGTCTATTACCTAATTTAGTTACTTTTTTCTTTATTTTTTCTGCTTCTTCCATATTACTTGGAAATACTTCAGCATCCATATTAAATTTATTAAATATTTCCTCTGTTTCATCTATTAATTTATATGCTGCTTCTTCTTTCATGTATTTAAATAAATCAGATTTACCTAACTTTGGTATAAAATTAAGTTTACCATCTGAAAATGTTCCTGCTCCTCCATAACCCGATAATATGTTACAAGGATTACAATTTTTACATTCTGTTTTGTTCTTATTCATAGGACAAACTCTATTTTTAACAAGTCTTCCTTTTTCTAACATTAATATCTTTAAATTTGAATTATTTTCTATAAGTTCATATGCACAAAATAATCCTGCAGGTCCCGCACCTACTATTACCACATCATACTCCATAATACTCCTCCAATTTAATTATATAAATTTTAAAGAAATAAATCAATAAAAACGTACTATTATTAAATTAATTCATATTTTGCTTCAAATATCTTATTATTACTACAATATTCCATAATAAATTCATTTTCTTTTTTTACTATTATTATTCCTATTGTTTTATCTTGAGTTACTACCTTTATATTTTTATCTATATAGTTCATATATGTCTCTATTTGCCCTATATGTTCTTTTTTTAGTTCTGTTATTTTTAATTCTATTACTACA
>CAPQQE010000054.1:2002-8464 GCA_948687865.1 uncultured Bacilli bacterium | reverse complement strand
TTAATGACTGTCGTTCAGGTTCATATTCAACAAAAACTACAATATTATCAAAGATTTTAGCAAAGTGTGAATCCTCCCTTGAAAATAAATCTAAATCAATAGTTGCTTCGTCAATATATTTTTGAACTTCAGAATTAAGTAAAAACTTTCCACTGTAATTATCAATACGGATTTTTAATGAAGGCTGATATGTAAAGAGTTGGGATTCCTCATATTTTAGTGTTTGGTAAATATGTGATAAAAAATCGGTTGTGTGTCTACAAATACCATAACCATATAATATTATGATTCCTGTAATATCCATTGGTATGCATTCATAAAGTTCTAGATTTATTATATTTTGTGGAAGAACAACACTATATGTCCCGTTACTTGATAGAAATCCATTCGTATACATATAAATAAAATTTTCATAAATTTTTACGGGATCCCTATGAATATCTAATTTAATAAATAAATCACATAGGTTTTGGATTACATTCTCGTAAACCTTGACAATTTCACTAATCTCTGAATTCACTGACATTTTAGTTTTTCCTCCCCTCATCAAGTTACTATTATAACATATTTTATTTTATAATTCTTTTTTTTAATTTTGATATAACTTTTTCTTTTTCAATATCTAATTTTTGTATAATTACTTATTTTAAGTAGAAAATAAACTTAAGGTGATAATATGAATAATAATATAGATAAAAATAGTGTAAATAACATATTAAATTTATTTAAAATAATATTAAAATTTGCTTTGATAATAATATTAATACTTCTAATATATATGATATTATTAGTAAATAGAGAATTAAAAATAACAAATTCTGTATTTAATATATTAAAAATAATTTCGCCACTATTTTTTGGAATAATATTAGCATATATTTTAAATCCAATTATTATAAAGTTAGAAAATAAAGGTATGAAAAGATTATATGCATCGTTATTGTTATTTTTAGGTATAATAATACTTATTATCATTTTATGTTATTTATTGTTTCCAAATTTAATAAATCAAATTAAAGATATTAGTAAATCTGTTCCAGAATTAGTAGATAAAATTAATATATTTGTAAATAATTTCATTTCTAAATTTTCTAATACAAGTGATTTTAAAATAAATATTAAAAATGAAATAAAATTTATTTTAGAAAAATTAACTAAAGAATTTCCTAAAAATTGTTTAAATATATTTAATAATTTATTTTCATTTATATCATGTTTAGCATTATCTTTATTTATAGGTTTTTATATATCACTTGATTATGATAAATTTAAAGATAATATATACATATTACTCCCAAAAAAACATAGAAGAAAATTAAAAAAATTAGTTAAAGAAATTAATGAAGATTTATTTAAATTTATAAAGGGGACATTACTATTAACTATATTAGTATTTATAATATCATTAATACTGTTTTCTATATTTAAATTGAAAGCTCCTATATTTTTTGCATTATTTATTTCTTTTACAAATATAATTCCATATATAGGTCCTATAATAGGTGGAATACCAACAGTAATTATCGCCTTTACACAAAATTCACATACTGGTATATTTATTTTAATATCAATTTTAGTAATTCAAATACTTGATAATTTTATATTTCAACCTATAATAATGGGAAAAACAATGAAACTTCATCCCGTAACTATACTAATTAGCTTATTGATATTTGAATATTTTTTTGGTATAATTGGAATGTGTATAACAGTACCTGTTATAGCAATCATAAAAAGAATTATTTTATTTATTGATAAGAGATATAAAATATTCAATTTTGATAAATTAAAGACTGTTGAGAGTAAAAAGTAGTTAATTTAAAAATTATAGAGAGTTAGTATTTGGTGAAAACTAATATTTTTGATTAATGAAATGCTGTTACTTGAAGTTGCTTTTATGCCGGAGAAAAACCGTTATTAAAATTAAGTTAAATAAAGGATGGTACCGTGCTTATGCACTCCTTATATGTACTATTCTTTTGTTTTTATAAAGGAGGGAATATGAATAAAGTAATTGCCATTGATGGACCTGCAGTAAGTGGAAAGGGAACCGTTGCTAAACTAATCTCAGAAAAACTAGGTTATGTTTATATTGATACAGGGGCAACATATAGATGTGTAGCTTTAAAAATGATCCAAAATGGTATAAAACTAGAGGAAAAGGAAAAAATTGAGAAAATCGCATCTAATATAGATATAGTATTTACAAAAGATGCTAAAGTATATTTAGATGGAAATGATGTAACAGATGAAATTAGAAGTAAAGAAGTAACAGATATAGTTTCACAAGTATCTAGTAATGTAAAGGTTAGAGAATATATGGTGGAATTACAAAGAAAAATGGCCGGAGATAATGATGTAGTTATGGAAGGAAGAGAACTACAGTTGTATTCCCAAATGCAGATTATAAATTTTATATTGATGCAGATGTTCTTGAAAGAGCAAAAAGAAGAGATAAAGAAAATAGAGAAAAAGGAATTATAATTGATTTTGAGGAAGTGTATAAAAATATATTAGAAAGAGATTTTAATGATATGAATAAAGAAGTAGGAGCACTTAAATGGTGTGATGATCAAGTACATATTAATACAACAAATATTAGTGCAAATGAAGTTGTAGATATTATGATAAAGTCAATGAAGATGTTAGACGAACAAAGGGATATTAAGAAGCTATAAAAGGAGAATATTATGAACATAAGAGAAGAATATATAAAATTTTTTATAAATAAAAATCATAAACAAATACCTAGTGCTCCTGTTGTACCTGAAAATGATCCGTCAGTACTTTTTAATACCGCAGGTATGCAGCCTCTCATTCCTTATTTAATGGGACAGTCTCATCCGTATGGAACTAGGCTTTGTGATTATCAAAAATGCATTAGAACAAACGACTTAGATGAAGTTGGAGATAAAACTCATCACACTTTTTTTGAAATGCTTGGAAACTGGAGTTTAGGTGATTATTTTAAAAAAGAATCGATAGATTATAGTTTTGAATTTTTAACTAAAGTTTTAAACATACCAATAGAAAGATTAGCGGTTACTGTTTTCTCTGGTAATGATATATTAAAAGAAGATGAAGAAAGTATAAACTACTGGATGAGTCATGGTATAAAAAAAGAAAAACTAGCAAAAACAAACGAAGATAATTTTTGGAGTGCAGGAGAAACAGGACCATGTGGAACTGATACAGAGATATTTTACTTTAGAAGTAATGATGATATTCCAGAAGTATTCGACCCTGAAGATGACAGATGGGTAGAAATATGGAATAATGTATTTATGCAATATGAAAGAAAAGAGGATGGAACTCTTGTAGAACTTCCAAAAAAGAATGTTGATACAGGTATGGGGCTTGAGAGAATAACTGCGGTATTAGAAGATGTAAATGATAATTATTTATCCAGTTTATGGAAAGACATTATTTCAAAAATAGAAGAAATTGCAAATAAGCCATATATAGGTAATGAAAAAAGCATGAGAATAATAGCAGATCACATAAAAGCAGCAGTATTCATAGCGGCTGATTATTCAGGAATTAAACCAAGTAATACTGATCAAGGATATATACTAAGAAGACTAATAAGAAGAGCAATAAGACATGCTAAAAAACTTCAAATAGATATAAATAGTAATTTTGAAGAAGAAATAGCACTTCTAATAATTAATAAATTTAGTAAATATTATAAAGAATTAGATGAAAATAGGAATGTAGTTATTGAAGTATTAAAAAATGAAAAAATAAAATTTAATAGAACTCTTGAAAAAGGTTTAAGAGAATTTGATAAAGTAATTAAAAGTATAACTGATAATAAATTAGATAAAGATGTTGCATTTAAATTATATGATACATATGGTTTTCCAATAGAACTTACTGAAGAACTTGCTCTTGAAAAAGGTATTACAGTAGATACAGATGGTTTTAAAGAAAAATTTAAAGCACATCAAGAGTTATCAAGAACAGCGTCAAAAGGTAAATTTAAAGGTGGACTATCAGGAAATAGTGAAATGGAAACTAAATATCATACTGCAACACATTTACTTAATGCAGCATTAAAAATAGTAATAAATAAAGATGTTCATCAAAAAGGAAGTAATATAACTGAAGAGAGAATGAGATTTGATTTTTCTTGTGACCATAAACTTACAGATGTTGAAAAAAAAGATGTAGAAGACTTAGTTAATAAATGGATAAGTGAGAAATTAGATGTAACAAAAGAAGAAATGAGTAAAGATGACGCAATTAAATCAGGTGCTGAATGTATGTTTATTGATAAGTATCCTGATATGGTAACAGTATATTCAATAGGAGATATTTCTAAAGAATTATGTGGAGGACCACATGTAAATAATACTAGTGAACTTGGGCATTTCAAAATAAAAAAAGAAGAAGCAAGTTCATCAGGTGTAAGAAGAATTAAAGCAATATTAGAAGTAGAGGGTAAAAATGAAAAAGAAGAATAGAAAGAAAAAAAGTAAATTATTTATATTAACTATTATTATAATTATAACTGTAGTAACATCTTGTTTATTTTGTTATATAAATACAACACCAGTATCTAGAAAAAGTGACAAAGTAACTTTTGAAATAAAGGAAGGTTCTACAATTAAAGATGTAACTAATACATTGAAAGATGAAGATTTGATTAGAAGTTATTATTTCTTTTTAGTGTATGTTAAGTTAAACAAAATAAATGATATAAAAGCTGGAAATTATATACTTGATAAGAATATGTCATTAAAAGAAATTACAGATATACTAGTAAAAGGAAGCAATATTAAAAATAAAGAGATAACAATTACCTTTAAGGAAGGTAAAACAATGAGAACTATTGCTAAAATTATAGATGAACAAACAACAAGTACATATGAAGAAGTATTTGAACTACTTTCAAACAAAGAATATATAAATTCATTAATCACTAAATATTGGTTTTTAGATCAAGGAATTTTAAATGAAAATATATATTATCCTCTAGAAGGATATTTAGCACCTGACACATATAATTTTGAAATAAATGCAAGTGTTAAAGATATATTTACTAAATTACTAGATCAAACAGATAAAATACTAACAGAATATAAAAGTGTAATTGAAAGTTCTAATATGAATATTCATCAAATTATAACACTCGCATCTATGGTAGAAAGTGAAGGTGTTTCTTTAGATGATAGAAAAAATATTGCTGGAGTATTTATAAATAGATTGAATAATAATATGGCTCTTGGAAGTGATGTTACCACATATTATGCATCTAAAATAGAACTTGGAGAAAGAGATTTATATATGTCTGAGATAAATAGTAGTAATCCATATAATACAAGATCGGCTGCTAATGCAGGTAAGTTGCCAGTTGGACCTATTTGTAATCCAAGTAAAGAATCTATATTAGCATCTATTAATTATATGCCTAATGATTATTTATATTTTGTTGCTGATAAAAATATGAAAGTATACTTTACAAAATCAGATGCAGAGCATAATAGAAAAATTCAAGAATTAAAAAGTAGTGGATTATGGTATGAATATTAAAATAAATATGATATAATTTGAATATAAATGGGAGGTTTGTTATAAATGATTACAAGTAGTTATAAAAATTTTAGATCAGATAAATATACAACATATTCTATATCTGGTGATAAAGGTAAAAGTGCTAACTATAAGGGTGAATATATTAGGGAATTAGCCCCAAAATTATCTTTCTTTAAAGTATGGCATAAAAATATTGGGGTTATAAGTGAAGAAGAAAATAATAAATATTATATAGAGCAATATTATAAACAGGTATTATCAAAATTAGATCCATATGATATTTATAAATACTATGGTGATTCAGTATTTTTATGTTATGAAGATAATATGGAATTTTGTCATAGACATATAGTAGCAGCGTGGTTAGAATTATTACTAGATATAAAAGTTAGAGAAGTAAAAGCTAATGATTATGATTTAGAAGAGGTAGAAAAACCAGATTATATTAAAAAGTATTTAGAAGAGATAATGAAAAAAAATCTCAACATGAGAGGATTTAATTCTCTAAGAGCATTATACTTATTTAAAAAAGGGGACCAATTGGAGGAAGAATCAAAAAGATTAAGAGATATATATGGTGATTCAGCATATTATATTGATGAACATACTGGGCAAAAAGTAAGCGCATATGAGAGATTAATGCAACGAGCATGCTTTTTAAGATGTGATGCTGATGAAGCTGAAGATAGATATAATAAAGAAAAATCATTAAATTTAACAAATAATCAATAAATATTATAGTTAAAAATATTTACTATAATATTTATTTTTTCTTTTATGCATGATATAATTATATTAGGAGTGATAACATATGTTCGAATATATTAAAGGAAAAATAAGTATTATAGAAAGTGGATATATAGTTATAGATAATAATGGTGAAGCTTTATATGATTACAAATCAAAACAAGTAATTGAAGGAAC
>CAPQQE010000054.1:0-1992 GCA_948687865.1 uncultured Bacilli bacterium | reverse complement strand
ATTGCTATACAATATATTTATATCAACATATAAGAGAAGATGAAAATACACTTTTTGGTTTTAGAACTATTGAAGAGAGAAATATGTTTTTAAAATTAATAAATGTAAAAGGTTTAGGTCCAAAAATGGCTCTTCCAATGTTTGTCTCTTCTTCTATATCAGGTATAATTGATGCGATAGAAAGAGAAAATATAATTTATTTAAAAAAATTCCCTAAGATAGGTGACAAAGTAGCAAGACAAATAATACTTGATTTAAAAGGAAAATTAATAAGTAAAGAAAATAAAGAAGAAGTAAATGAAGAACTTATTCAAGCACTTAATGCACTTGGTTATAAAAACTCAGATATCAATAAAATTATTAAAAATATCCCAACCAATATAAAAATAGAAGATCAAATAAAAGAAGCATTAAAATTACTTCTTAAATAGAAAGGCACAGATATGAAAGATAGAATACTTACAAGTGAAGAATTATTAGAAGATAATATGGAATTATCTTTAAGACCTAAATATTTAAGAGAATACATAGGTCAAGACGATGTTAAAGAAAATATTGATATATACATAAAGGCAGCAAAAATGCGAGATGAACCATTAGATCATACTTTATTATATGGTCCACCAGGTCTTGGTAAAACAACATTATCTTTTATTATTGCTAATGAACTTGGCACTAATATTAAGACATCGAGTGGACCTGCAATTGAAAAACCAGGTGATTTAGCAGCTGTACTTTCTAATTTAGAACCAGGTGATGTATTATTTATAGATGAAATACATAGAATACCAAGAATAGTTGAAGAAGTATTATACTCAGCTATGGAAGATTTTACCTTAAATATAATAGTTGGAAGTGATGGATCAAGTAGAAATATAAAAATAGATTTGCCTCCTTTTACTTTAGTTGGGGCTACAACAAGAGTTGGAGATTTAACTAGTCCTCTTAGAGATAGATTCGGAATAATATCAAAACTTGAATATTATAATCAAAAGGATCTGTGTAATATTATAAAAAGAACTGCAGATGTGTTTGAAGTTGAAATAGAAAATAGTGCTGCTATTGAACTTGCAAAAAGAAGTAGAGGAACACCAAGAATAGCTAATAGACTATTAAAAAGGGTTCGTGATTTTGCGTTAGTAAGAGGTAATGGGAATATTGATTTAAATATAACAAAGGAAGCATTAGATAGACTAAAAGTAGATTCAGAAGGTTTAGATGATACTGATCATAATCTATTAAAAGCAATAATATATAGATTTAATGGTGGTCCTGTTGGAATAGATGCCCTAGCAGCATCTATAGGTGAAGAAGTTACTACAATAGAAGATGTATATGAACCATATTTACTTCAAAACGGATTTCTAAAGAGAACTAATAGAGGTAGAGTAGTAACAGAAAAAGCATATAATCATCTTGGTATAGATTATCAAAAAAGTATGTTTGACTAAAACTTAATTGTATCTTGTGAGTAAAAATATGAGTTTTTCATATTTTTTGTTTTTGATTTAATCAAACTTTACAATATCAATAAGGGTATGATATACTAAAAAGATAGAATAGGAGCTTTTAGTATGAAAAATAAAGTAAAAAACGTATTAATAATTATATTAATAATAACAATAAGTACCTGTACAAGTGTAATGGCAAATAGTTTAATAAATTCAAAAGAAGTAATATATGATAATAGTAAATCGAAACTAAAATCAACCAATGTACAGGAGGCAGTAGATGAACTATATAGTGCTGCGACAGATTATAGTTCATTAAATAATAAAATAGATGGGATAATAGATAAAATATATCCAGTAGGAAGCATATATATATCAGCAGAGGATGATACAAAAGAAAAGGTTGAGTCAAGATTTGGAGGAACATGGGAAAGATATGCAGAAGGTAGAACAATAATAGGTGTAGGTACAAGTACAGATACAAATGGGAATGTATCTACATATACCCAAAATCAAAGCGGAGGAAATTCATTAATATCAC
>CAPQQE010000053.1:6106-8482 GCA_948687865.1 uncultured Bacilli bacterium | reverse complement strand
ATATTCTGAATTATAAATTTTTTTCAAAAACAAAATATTTGAATCTTGTATTGCATCTCTTTCATTTAACATACAGTATAATCTAACAGAATTTTGAATTTCCTTTAGATAATTATTGATCAACTCATAAACTTGATCTTGGCAATTTACAAATCGACTGATATTAACTATCATTGAGCGATGAGTAGAAATATCTCCTCTTAAATCTCTTACTACATTTGCTAGCAAAAACACATTAATTGCTTCACGTAAGCTTGGTGCTAAATCAGAAATAATATACTCTTTATTGTGATTAATTGGATAAAATTCTTCTGCATCTTTTATTTTTTTCAACATATATTGATATTTAGCATTATCAGCAAAAATATTTCTTGCTCCAATATAATTAGACGGTGCATTAAGAGAGTATATGTAATCTTTTGGAAATAAGTTTTCATTTTTCATATCCTCATCACTATCAGGGTCTATAAAAATATTTGCAAATGGAGTTGCTGTAAATCCGACATAACTAGCTTTATTAAACATACTTAACATTTTGACGATTAAATCATTAGTTCTAGTTGGATCTTTATCTTCAGGATTTGTATTTATTGAAGCATTGTCTGATTCATCATCAACCATTAATAAAGATGCATCTATTTTATTATTGCCATTAACATTAAATGTTTTAAACCAATCATTAAGTTTACTTAAGGCATTAACATTTTTCTTAATTACAAAAATCACTGGATCATTTAAGGAATTTAAAGATAATCCTAAATTAGAAGCTTGTTTAGCATTAAAATCGGAAGTTTTAGATGTAAATGATACTGCTTTAAGGCTTTTGTCATATTTTCCAACACCAACTTCAACACTAACTTTTTGTTTAATCATTGCATTACTATCCATTCCAGTAAAGGCTTCGTCTATTCGCTGTTGAGTTTGCTTTCTAAGCTTTTCAATTGTTCCTGTTAATAATACGATTACCTTATATCCAGCATCCGCTGCTTTGCATATTAATCCGCTATAATTTGCAGTTTTTCCTGATTGAACATCACCTATTATTAAGCCTCTTCTTTGGAAATTAGAAACAGTTGGATCGCCTAATAAATCCGTTAATTCATCGCTAACATCATCCATTGTATTCACTGTTGGTCCAGTAAAACCCTTATCATTTAATAAATATTGTTTATATCTATCCCAATATTTCATACTCAATTCTTTTTTTCTATTCATAAACCATGGTTTATATTCTGAAACAATTGCAACACCCTTATCTAATGTTATTGAATATTCAGAATGAATTTGATTTCTAATTAATAGCTTATCAGCCTCAGTCAAATCTTTAAATAATGGACTCTCAGCCATAGCGGAAATAACTTCATCTATTTCTTTTTCATCAGTTATCTTTTTATCAACAATATACGCAATAACCGTCTTTTTAAAATTTGAAACGCTTTCTTTCATTTATACTACCTCACATTTTAACATTTCTTTTAATTCACTATAATTACAATATGGTTCTGTTTTTAATAATAAATCTAACATTTCTTCAGAATTAAATCCATTATTATCACACCATTCCATTTGCATTCTAAGCTCATCATATAATTTATTAATATCATAATATTCATCCTTAATTTCGCCTTTAGAAGCATCAAGATAAAGTGAAGTGATTGGAAAAGAGCTTTCTATACAATTTATTGCCAAATTTAATAATTCAAGTTTATCAGCATCTAGACTCATTGATAACATTTTCAATTGAGGAATTTCTCGATTAATTTTGTATTCATAATTTCCATCGCGTAATTCTATTCTTTCCCAAACATAATTAGTCCCGTCATTTTTTGTTTTCCGCCCTCTATATTCGAGTACATTTTTGCTAGTAAAAATTGATTCACTAATAGAACTATATAAATTTCGTTTTATTAAGTCTGGCAAGTTAACTGAACTTTTCTTGATATCAATTCCCCACATATAATCTAAAGAACTCGGAATATCAACTTTAACTCTTGCTAATTTACTTAACTCTTCTTTTCTTACCAGTTTGAACCATGTTCCCCATATAATCAACCTTCTGTTTCTATAAATATAAAATCCTTGTTTAGTTTTTAAATTATCCTTTCCTCCAACTTTTTTAATATCTTCATTAGATAACTTATTTATATATGGCAAAATATAAGGCTGAATGGCTATATCAGAATCATCAAACTTAATTTTCTGTTCTCTTAAAATCTGCGTGGACTTATGGTGTAACAAAAAAGGATCTAGTGCTTCGATTTCTACATTATTTACCAAAATTCTTAATCCATCTTCTAAAAAGCGATGAAATACTAATGCCAAATGATCGATTGTCAAAGACATATAATTATTTATAGTTGTTGATAAATTTCCTGT
>CAPQQE010000053.1:0-6096 GCA_948687865.1 uncultured Bacilli bacterium | reverse complement strand
TAGAAGATGAAATTCTATCAAAATTTTGCAATAAAACATAGGTACCCGATGAAACATGATTCAATAAATCTATCATTGGCAATTTATTTATATCTTCTTTACTATATTGTAATAATACCCATTTTCCTTTTTCAGTTACAACATCTATGTCCCACGAAAAGCATGATAGTTGTTCATGTTTTTTACTAACCACTATTAGTTTTCTACATTGCGAAAGTGATGCTGATTTAAGGCCCAAACCAAATCTTCCTAAATCATTTTCTTTTCTTTCATCATTAGGATTTCTACTGCCATATCTTAAAGCTTCTTCCAATTCTAATTCACTCATACCACAACCATTATCAAAAATAATTAATTGTGGATTCGCATTTGGAGTAAGAAAAATTTGAATCTCTGAAGCATTTGCTGTTATACTATTATCTACTAAATCTGCAATCGCAGTTTCAAACGAATACCCCAAAGACCTCATTGATTCAATTAAAAATGGAGCAAATGGTATACTTTCCTTTTCAATCATTATTTACTACCTCCTACGTTTATTTCTTCTAATCTTAAATTATTATTTTTTCCTAATACTAAATTTTCATAAAACTTAATTAAGTAACTATTATCTTCTTTTATACTTAAGTTATTATTACTATAATTACTTCTAACTAATGCATTCCTAAAGTATTTTGAATTGTCTTTAAATAAAGAATAATTAATATTATAACCTAATTCCTTTAAATACTTAATCATAAATATTGCTGTTGTACGAATATTACCTTCCATAAAAGGATGTACTTGCCAAACACAAGAAGTAAAACTAGATATACTTATTATTTTATCTGATGCGTTTAATTTACTATAATCTTCTTGTCTTTCATCAGAAAAATCATAAATAAGATAATCTTTAATTCGATTATAGTCACAATATACTACTGTATCACCATTCAATATTGCTTCACTTTTCGAGATATTAACTTCTCTAAATTTCCCAGCAAACTTATAGACGTCTTTAAATAAAAAGTAATGAACATATTTATAAAAATCTATCGTTAAATAAAACATATCATTTTGTAATATTTGCATAATTCTTAATGATACAAAATCACATTCATACTCATCTCTATCATAGTTATCATTTAAATCATCATAGTATTTCTTTAACTTATTTTCTAATTCATCAAGTGATATTTCATTTTTAAAATTTGCCTTTACTAAATCTTTCATATATTCAGAAGGTATTAGATTATCCACTTGTTGTAAGCCTATTGCCAGTTCCCATTTTGATTCTAAATCAGATTTATCATTCTTTATTTCTATATATTCATTGACTTCAGAGTCTAAAAATTGTTCATTCATTACTTCACCTTCTTTGCTTAGCAAGTATTGAAAAGTTCCTCCCACAAGTACTTTTCACATTTTATGGGAACATTCCCAATCCCTAAGCTATTACTAATTCTAAATTCAATTCTTTTAGAAAATCATTTAATAAAAACATTATTTGATTTAATTCTAGATTATTTGCATAGCTATTCTTCTTGGAGTAAGATTTCCAGTTTGTTTTTATTCTATCACTATCAATGATTGATTTAATAATTTCGCTATAATCATTTAAGTATTCAAAAGAATCTCTTTTAGTAAAAGTATTATCAATTGCATCTTTGAATATATTTATATCAATTTCATTTCTTAGCTTTGTTAAAAAGAAATATATGTCATAATAATCTTTCATTCTACTATTATACTTTCCACGTCTTAAAACAGTTTCTATTTTTTCAGCTAGTATAGTTTCAATATTATAGCTATTGATTAAAATACTTCTATCTTCAAATAATAAAGGATATTTAAACTTCAATTCTTTTGGTGTTACTTTGTCTCCAGTTGATATATCAATTTCTAAATTCACTTTAGTACTATTTACTCTACCAGTAATATGATATTTATTTCCCCCATACTCATCTTCTTCTCTTATATCAGTAATACTTACAATATCAAATTTAACTCCATCATTTAAATCAATAGATAATATCTCATTTAAAACATTTACCATTTTATCTTTTGAAATATCTATACCAGTAATTGTAGTGTCCATATCTTTTGTTGTTCTGTTTTCTACGCCAAACATTGCAGCAAGTAATAATCCGCCTTTTAGTATAAAATTATCTTGATATTTTGAAACGGATATTCTTTCCAATATTCTTTCAAACATAAATCTTTGTAATGATTCATAATAATTTAAATTATACTTATATTCAAGTTCTTTTGCCTTTAATTTGATTACTTCTTCTACCATCTCATCATTACCTCCACAATTGTATTAACTTTCTCATATATATTAAATATTTCAGCATATTCTAATAATTTATCAAGATTTTTATCTTTGCTATGAAAGTAATAATCTAAAACTCTATTTTGAAGTTCCAAATCAAATTCTCCTTCAGTTCTTAACATATCACAAATACATCTTTCCGCATTATATACTTTTACAGGATTACCATTTGGGCTTAGAGCTTCGATTATCCCGATATCATAATACTTGTCTGAAACATAATGAACGTTATAATTTCCTCTAACCCTTTTATTTCTTGGCACCGTTATATCAATTTCAGATGGTGTCTTATTAGTAAGATTTAAAATGTGTAATGCTGTATTATATGAAAATACTGCTAAAGGATACTTCTTTTGTAAAATAAAATATTCATCTTTAAGAATCTTCGTATCCATATATAAGCCATGACTAACTTTTTCTATAATACTTTTATCAATATAAAATTGAATTTGAGATTTATAAATATTAAGTCCTAGTAATTCCGCAGTAGTAATATAACCGTTATTCTTTTCTAAATATTCTATTAATCTTTTCTCATTATTCATAAAATCACCTTTTTACTTTTGTACATACATTATAACATTTTGCCGAACAAAAGTAAATACAGATTTATCAATTTGTCAAAAAATAATTTTTTATAAAAATTTAAAGGGTTTGGGAATTATCTCACAATAGAAAACCTTGCGGGAGTAAGTTTTCAGTGCTGGCTAGGACAATAATTTAATTTTTATTGAAGTCATACTTTTAGAAATAATAATTTTTTACTAAAAAAACATCAAAAAAACTTCATTTAATCACGAAAAATTAAACAAAGTTTTTAAAATTTAAAATGAAAATTTATACTAAATTTGTGTAAATATAATCCTTTATAACTATTTCTTCAGCTCGATTTTTTATATTATTCATAAGCCCTACCCATAATATTTGATTATCATTTTTAAGTTTTTCATTAACATTTTCCTTTTCAGAAAATGAAATAATTAACTCATTTATCTTATCATTTACTAAATTTTGAACATCATATAGATAATTATTTAATTGTTCTTTCATTAACAATTCAGTATATAATCCTTTATTATACTCTTTTAAATATCTTAATTTTAGTAATCCATATTTTTCTATACTATATTGTTTTCCTTCTTTTAATATTAAATCTGGTAATAAATAATCACCAACTCTAGTGTAACTAATATTCATAACATTTCTCTCGTTTCTAACTATTTATTCGGCTTTAATTGTTATACATATTTTGTTACACTTTGGCTATCGCCACCTCGTGGGTTTATTTACCATTAGTAATATATTATTTTTTACTCTTGTACCAACAATACATCATTTTGTGGTACAAAAGTAAATTTATTATTTATTATTAGTAAAACGAGATACAAAATAATCAAAGCTATTTGTTAGTCTTCCACCCCATCTTGGATTAGAATGAAGTATTGCTTCAATACGAATTATATCTTTAATATTTACTTTTTTAAATGTTTGATTGTATTTTGAGCCATCATCACCTATTAATTCATGTTTTTCTTCATCTAAGCTATCCCATGTCCAAAGATTAATATAATCATGAATCAAATCATCAAAATCATTATCATGGGTCCGATATGGATCAGCAAATCCTATTTCTTCTGTTCCATTTTTCATATAACATTTTAGCATCATTCCATTAGTATTTCTTAAAGATTCCTCATTTAATAGTTCTTCACTATTAATTTCACCATTTAATTTATAAAAAGTAATTTTATTCTCCATAATCTTGTACCTCTCATTTAGTTACTTATATTATATATTATTTTTCCCTTTTCTACCATAAGGATTTCTTGCTAAATTCCTGTTTTCATATTTAAAAGTTACTTCTGGTACTACATCGTATTTATATTTAATAGTGATATTTCTATCTTTATCTATAACTATTTTATCTACTAATGTATCTATTAATTCCTTTTTCGGTTTGTTTAAATCCAATAGTTTCTTAATCTTTTTTGTATAATTTGGTAAGACACTACTTTTATTTTTAATTTTATATTTTTTTACTTGTTCATTTTCTATACTTTCATTTATCTGTTTTAGTTTGCTTTCTGATTCACTTGCTAACACTTTATATGTATCTGCAGAAATTACACCATCACACCTATCATTATACAGAGTTGCTAATCTATTCGTTATTCTATCTTTTTCAATTTGTAATTCCTTAATAACTTTATCAATATCAGTTGTTTCTTTATGAATGTTTTTAACAACTTCATTATTTAATTCATTTATATCTAACTGTTTAATTAATTTAGATACTGATTTATTAATTTGTTCTAAAATTTGTTCTTCCAAATAATTATATGGGTAAAAATGTGAGTAGCACCTTCCTCTTACTGGATCTCTTGAATACCTATTACAATTAACACTCCAATAATCCAACTTTTTTCTATAAAGAACTGTTAGTCTATTTCCACATTCTTTACAAAATAGTTTTCCTTCTAGTAATCGTTTTTCTCTATTGGTTTTAACTTTGTAATTTCTAGTATTTCTTTTTCTTAAAGTATTAACATAATTAAAAGTATCTTTATCTACTAATGCCTCATGTGTATTTTCAACTATTATCCATAACTTTTCATCTAAAGTTATTTTCTTTTTAGATTTATAATTAACTTTTGTTTGAGTATGTTGAACTAAATCACCAGTATAAATTCTATTGCAAAGAATCTTTTTTACTGTGGAAATATTCCACCTATCTCTATCTATTAGTCTTGATGAATAATTAGTCTTTTTATAGCCACTGGGTGTTGGTATTTTTTCTTTATTAAGTATATTTGCTATTTCAGTAGGGCCAATTCCATCTGCTCTCCATTTAAATATATTTTTAACAATGGATGCAGTTTCCGGATTTGGAATTAAATGTCCTTTATCTTCTGGATCTCTCATATACCCAAAACAAGGCAAACTTCCAACAAATTTCCCATTTTTTCTTTTTTCGTTTAATACATTTCTAATTTTAACCGAATTTTGCTTACTATAATAATCATTACAAGCAATTATAAAAGTTGACGAATCATTACTAGCTTGATTTTTAAAACTATCATAAGATTCTAATATAGAAATAAATCTTATATTATTTTCAGGAAAAAATGTTTCAATATAATACCCTGTCATTACATGATCTCTACCTAGTCTTGATAAATCTTTTACTATGACACAATTTATTTTTTTGGCATTTATATCTTCTAACATTTTTTGAAATCCAGGTCTTTCAAAGTCAGTTCCAGAATACCCATCATCAACATATTCTTTAACTAAGTTAAAATTATTATTTTTTACGAAACTCCTTAATAATTCTTTTTGATTAATTACACTTTCACTATCAGATTCATATTTTTTATCTTTATCTTCTTGAGATAATCTTATGTAGATTCCAACATTGAAATCTACTCCAGTTAAGTAAGTATTATACATTTATCCTCCTTTTCTTCTTACTTAATCGGGTATTAAGACTCATCCATGATAGCATCATCTTATTAGATTTGCAAATCATTATTTAGATGAATCTCCTTTTCCTTCTTTTATTATCTCTTCGATTAAATATTTTAAAATAAGATCTTTAAATGTAGTGTTAGTCAAATAGGCATCCTCCATTATTAAACCACCTATTTAAATTTATGTTTAAATTATTTATTATTGATTTTTTTATTTGCATTTATCAAACTCCTTCCTAGTTATTAACTAGTTATATATTTAAACTAGTTAATTATTTAAATTAATTTATTATATTAATATTTTTATATTCT
>CAPQQE010000052.1 GCA_948687865.1 uncultured Bacilli bacterium | reverse complement strand
AATAAATCTTTATTATCAGCATCTACATATCTTGTTTCTTTTCCTAGTGTAAATTTAACTGATTCCTCATCTTCAGTTATTATTTCTTTATTTTCTTTAATTCCAACAAGTTCATCTTCAGGTATTTCTTTTAAATTTAATAAATAAGCTAAATGATTTATATCTCCAGAAATCCATCCAACATGTGCTACTTTAACATTAAATGATCTACCAGTATCATCTTCTTGGTCAAACCACATTGTGATATCTCCAAAATTAGGAGTATGTATAACTGAGTATGGCCCTTGGTATTTATCAAACCCATAAACGCCTTTTACTTTAGCATCTCCTTCTAATAATTCAACTAAATTTTTAGATTGTTCTTCCATAAATTCTGACCATTGTACCATTTCAACATCATTGTTGTCCCATTCACCTGTTTCTTTTAAAACTTTTTCTACTTTACTTCTTTTTAAGCAATTCATTGCTTCAGTTAATGATTTCATCATAATTCTCCTTTCATTATAATTTTATTTTAGTTTATTAGTAAAATATAGTGTTCTATTTTTAATATATTTTGCTTTATAAAAAAGAAATAATCTCTTGAACAAAATATTTATCTAATTCCTCATCATAAATATAAATATTCACATGAACTACTGGAGTATATACGTAATTCTCATCTTCCCTATCATCTACACTTTTATCAGTTTTATATTTACGTTTGCTTTCTCTATCACAACTTACATATACTGATACAGTTACTAATCCATTATTCTCATTTTTATTTTTATTAAATACATATTCCATTATTCTATCTTCATATAAATATTTCACTTTACAAATATCAAAATTTTTATAAGCATTCTTTAATTCCCTATTAAACTCTTCATTATAAAATCTATTTTCTATTTTTCCTTGCTTAAATATTGGAGAAAAATTCTTATGAATTTTATTACTATACAACTCTTGTGTATTGTAATCTAAATCTTTATAATTTGATATATGTGTTCCTATTACTTCTTTTCCATTAAACTCTTTTGCTTCCTTTTTAACTAACTTATTAAAATCATTCATATTTTATTACCTCTTTCCTTTATTTATAAACATTATATCAAATAGTATAAGATTTGTAAATAGATTATTTATTATTTCTATTATAAATTTCTTTAATTTTGCTTCTAATTGATAATATAGCTTCTTTATATGCTTCTTCTATTTTCCATGATCTACCATTATATTGATTATTTTTTTTAATTTGCAAGATAAATAATCTTGTATTTCATCATACTCTCGTTTTGTCATATAATTACTCCTTTTATAAAATTTTATTATTTTATAATAACATACTTTTTTTTCTTTTTATAATTTAATTTATAATGATTACAAAACTTTCTTAATGAATCTTTATTCTTCTTATTATTTTCCATATTTAGTAATTCTAATAATTCTGATATTGTTTTATTTTCACAATTATTTTTTATTATTTCCTGATTATCTCTAAATTTATTTTCAACTTTTTTAAAATTTAAATTATTTCTTCGACAAAAATCCGATAATTTCTGTTTATTTTTATTATTACTTTCCATATTTAATAATTCTAATAATTCTGATATTGTTTTATTTTCACAATTATTTTTTATTATATTTATTTGATAAGGATCGAAAACACGAGTTCTATATTTTGGCTTTATAAAATTAAAATCATGACGATTACAAAATGAAGTAACTAAATCACGGTTTTTTCTATTATTTTCCATATTTAGTAATTTTAATAAGTCTGCTATTGTTTTATTTTCATAATTATTTTTTATTGTTTCTTTTTGACTATCAGTAAGTATAAAATTATTTGATTTTTTATATTTTAATTTATTAGTATTACAAAATTTTCTTATTGAATCATGATAGCTATAATCTTCAATATTTTTGTTATAATCTTCTATCAATTCTGTTTTTAATATTTCAAATATTTCAGGTATTGTTTTATTTCTATAATTATTTTTTATTATTTCTTTTTGATTGCTAGTAAGTATATGTCGTGTTGTCACTATTTTGTTCTTTTTATAATTTATTTTATTTCTATTAAGATAGGAAACTATAATATCTCTATTTCTTTTATTTTTATAGTCTAAACCAATTAACTCAATTATCTCACTAATACTTTTATTATTTTTAGCATATTTTTCTACTAATATTTTTTGATCATTATTAAGTACAGAATTACGTTCAACTTTTTTAAATTCTAAGTTATTATGTCTAAGATATTGTCTTATTGACGCGTCATTTTTTCTATTTTTCTCAATATTCAACAACTCTAACAATTCTGGTATTGTTGCGTTTTTACAATTATTTTTTATTATTTCTTTTTGATCATCGTTAAATCCTACATTTTCTCTAACATATTCTAAATTATGATTTCTACAAAACTCTGCGACCTTAAGTCTATTTGCAGTATTTATATCTAAGTTAATTATTTTTAATATTTCCTTCATAGTTTTACCTTTGTAACAGCTAATTATTAAAGTTTTTTGTTCATTAGTAAGATACTTAAAGTTATTATTATTTATTTTATTTAATTTTTCTATTAAATCTACTTGTTCTAACTTTATTTTTAATTTTTCGCCATTTTTAGTTTCTAATTCTTCTACTTTTTTATTTTGTTCTTTAGCTTTATCTTTAAATGAATTGTAATACCCCCATTCTGGATTAGTTGCATTATTTACTAAATCAAATATAACTGGTTCTTCTACATTTTGTGATATTACTCTTCCTAATTGTTGATTGTAAATTATATTACTAGCCGTTTTTCTTAAGAATATTGTGCAATCTACATCAGGTATATGAACTCCTTCATTTAATATGTTAACACAGAATAATATGTTTAGACCATTTATTTTTTGAAAACTATCAATTATTTTGTTTACTGCATTCTTAGATTGATTATGATGTACTTCAAATATATTTAATTCTTTATTAAACCATTTCATTATATTATTTTTAGCTTCTTTTATATTTTTAATTTTATCTACAAAACATATTATTTTATGACTTTTATTTAAATCTAAATTTTCTTCTATCATCTTTGATATACTTGAGTCTATGTCATAGGATAGTATTTCTTTTGCTAATTGTTCATCTTTTAAAATAATTTTTTGTTTATCTTCATTTGTTATTTCATATATTCCACAATGATAATTAGGGTTTGGCAATAAGTTATCTAATATTGCATCTGCTAAATAATATGGTTTAGTTTGTATTCCATTAAATATTTCATCTATTACATTTCTTCTATCTCCTCTAATAGGTGTAGCGCTGAAACCTAATATCTTTTTGTTCATTCCTTTAAGAGAATCAAATATTTTATTTAATACATTTCCCCATTTCTCAGCTAAAACTCTATGCATTTCATCTAAAAATATATAATCATATTGTTTAAATTCTTCTATTAATTCCTCTAAATTTTTATTCAATAAGCTATAATATGTTATATATGTAGTATCTTTTGTCTCTATATTAAATTTATTCATATAATTTATGATTTCATTTCCAGGTTCTAATACTATCTTCTTCCCTGTCCACTTATTACAAAATTCTGTGATTATATGAGATTTACCTATTCCAGTGGCTTGCACAACTGCAATTCTATTATGTACTTTTAATAAATCTTCAATTTCTAATTTTAAGCTTTCTCTATGTTTATTCAATTCCTCATAATCTACCATGTATACCAAACTCCTTCTATATTTAATAAATTTATTTTAATAATGCTATTATATATCAAAAAACCTATATTGTAAATACTTTTAAGCAAAATAAATAAATTTTAACGAGAATAAATTCTGATAAATGAAAATTTTAATTAATATAATATCATATTTAAAACTAGAAAGTTAATTCTAGATTAATCTCGTTATGACAAAAAATAAAATAGTACTATTTCTAGTACTATTTTTAGATAGATTTTTTTTATTTTAAAGGGTAGCTTTAAAATAATTTTTTTTTAAATTTAATACTCTTCTAATATACCAGCATATATCTTTCAATATGCCCTTGTCAGAAGCTCAATAGGAACTCCCCCTATTTCGCATTAAATTATATTAAATTTTAAATTCCTATATCTCTATACTCAGTAACACATTATTTCAGTGTACCCTCAATCGTATAGGTTGAATAATTAAAATTTATTATGTATATATTATATAATGCTTCTTTTGATTTGTAAATAGTTTTTATAAAAATTTTTTAATTTTTTTTATTTTATTTTTACTTCTGTATCTTTATTACAATACATACAATGAATGTACGTTTTAGTTTTTAATTTAATAAATAGCCATTTCTTTGTTAATTTCCAAGTATAAGTAAGTTTTCTGCCACATAATGGGCAATATTTAAAATCAGTTTTAGGTTTATTCATTTATATTCCTCCATACGTAAGTTGATTGACCACAATCATATATTTCTACAAATCCATGTTCTAACATTAACTGTTCGTTACTTGTTCCTTTTCCATAACTTGCGTTAAATAATCTATCAAATCCTTGTTGTCTTAGTAGATTATCTGTAATATGTCTTTCTCCATTCCACCAATGTTTAGATGGACTACCATATGATTTCATTTCAAATCCTAGTTTGCTGTAAACATTACCATTAAATTTAGCGTTATCACAATATGATATAATTGAACTAGGGCTATATTTTTCTATGAAATACTTAAATAGTTTTTCAGATCCACCAATAATTGCATAATTTTCTGAGCTACATAATCTTATTAATTCATGTTCATAATTTTTATTATATCTAGGTTTACCAAATGTCATTAATTGAACTAACTCATTATTATAATATAAACCTAATCTAATATCTTGATGGTTACAATAACCTTGTAAATGATTTCTTGTTTCAAATACTTTACAATCTTCTTTTGATACATCTTTAACTTCACATTTTCTTGCAGGTATAGCTTCTTTTGGTTTTAATATGTTTATTATTTTGTCGATATCATCCCAGTCAAATATATGTATACAATGGTAACCATTTTCTTTAGCTAACTTAGATTTATTAAAATGATAATCACTTGAAATTGGTGGTTTTTCATAATTATTAAACCAACAATTATTTGTACTATTATGAGTATATGTAGGATTTATTTCTAATAATGTATTCGTATTTAATATATGAAAATCAAAAGATTTACAACTTATATTAAATTCTAATTCATGCTCTATGTTGTTTTTGCTTAATAATTCTGAAAATCTTTGATTAATTTTAGATATTGTAAAACCATTTGATAACTTGTATTCCTCTGTCATTACGAAAAATGGAACACCATATTTTTTCATATTTGTTTCTTTAACTTTATCTTTAATTAAGTCTGATTTCATTGGAGATATAACTCCATAATTTTTCATTAATGTTATTTTAGATTTTTCTAATAAAGCAGGTGAACTAACACCATATTTTTCTATTAATGTATTTGTATGTTTCTTACAGTTATTGTAATTTTCGTCTCCATACTTTTCTAATTTAGTTTGTTTACATTTTTCTTTTATCTCTTCAGATTGATAAGCATTTTTAACTCCATATAATTTCATATTTGTTGACTCTCTTGTTTTTGCTATTTGATCTTGATCTTTGTTAAAGTTATATTCTTTTATCTGCCTTTGTACAGTTCTTTGTGAAACATTTAAATTATGCTCATTATTTAGTATATCAGTAGTCTCTTTTATATTATAATTTTCTTCTACATATACTTTATATAATAAATTTTTATCAATTACTATCTTTTTCATAATATAACTCCTTATTTATAATATTTATTTTATTATGTCACATTTTATGAGATTTGTAAATACTTTTTGTTCCAAACGTATACTTTTGTACCAGCATTATAAATCCTAGTAACTAATTTTTGTTTTTCTAATTCTTTTATTTCTTTATATCTACCTGGTTGCCTATTCTTTACTTCTCCATTAGATAAAAATAAATTTTTAAAAGATACTTGTGATTTTATATATTCCATATTTTCTATGTGTTCTAATGAGTTACCATTAAAATAATTATAATCTATATAATAAACACAATTAGACGGGTCATAATTCTTTATAAAATATTTAAACAGTTTAGATGCACCACCAACTATAGTAGTATTTAATTTAGTTGCTCCTCTAATTACTTCCCATTCGTATTTTCCTTTTCCAAAGAATGGGTGGCCAAAAATATATGACATTACTACTTCGTTGTCACACGTTAAGCATATTGCTAGCTTACCATTTCTAAAACCTTGTATGTTATTAGTGTTAAAGAATTCTTTTAACTCTATTGGTCTTTTTACTTCTATTTTACATTTTCTTGCAAATATTTTATTATCTATAATTCCAATAGCAGATTTAATTATGTTTTTAAGTATTGGCTTTTGTCTCTCATTATACCACTCATATTCAAATATATGTATTAATCTTATTCCTATGTTTTCACAAGATACTGACTTATTATAATGATATTTATTATCATCTATATTTAATTTACTATGCCAATAAGTACCATTATATTCTATTGCAACATTATATTCTGGAAGATAAATATCTAGTTCCATTACTTTATTATTTATATCTTTAAATCTTCTACAATGATGCTCTATTTCTATACCTGGTTTTATTTCCATTAGCCATTTCATAATTTCATATTCTTCTTTTGAAGATGATCTATCTAATGTATATTTTTTATTTAATTCATATTTATAAAAATATCTATAAAATACAGAATGGTTTATGTCTAAACTTTCATATATTATTTTTCCATTATTACTTTTTTCTATCATTTCTTTTACATAATTTTCAAAATTTTCTTTATTTAATAATATTTTTTGTTGCTTTTCTGTAAAATTAAATTGTATAGGACTTGTAAAATTATATTTTTCTTTTATTGTATTAGAAGCTTTATAGTGTATTTCTTTATAATTATGATTATCTATAGACTTTTGAGTATTCCAAGCTAATTTTCCCATATGATTATTTCTATTTGATTGTTGAGTCATTTGATATATTTCTTTATTACCTAATGGTGATTTAGCTCCATATCTTTCTAAATTAGTTATCTCTGCTTTATTTCTATTATTATAATTTTTATCTCCATACTTTTCTAATTTAGTATTATTTGATTTTTGTTTAACTGCTTCACTACTAAAAGGAGAGGTAGAACCATATCGTTCTATCATAGTTTGTCTTCTTAGATTATTCTTTTCTTCTTTTAAATTATATTTTTGTATTAGTTCATCTAACTCTTTTCTAGTTATTTTTAATCTACTAGCAACTATAGATGGTTTTAATCTTTGACGTATGTATAATTCTCTAATTTCTTCTACAGTAACCATAATTATAACTCCTTTTTATAATATAATGCTAAAAATAGTATAGCAAGATTTAACTTACTATACTATTTTATTTAATATTCAATTAATAAAAATTAAACTGCTTCAACTGTAACAGTTATTCTTCCTTCTACAGCTTGTGCTTTGTAGAAAGCTAAAGCTTCAGATGTTGTTACTACTAAAGCTAGTTCTTCTCCAGCTGGTAGGTCAACATATTGATTTACTCTATAAAGAGCTATTCTTTCTTGACCTTCGAATTTATTTTCTTCATTTACTTTTACTGGAACTTCATTTATATTTTCAAAAGTTACTTTTGCAGGAATTGTTGTTAAATCTATCATTTTAAGGTCCTCCTTTAAATTTTAATTAGATGGGAGTTTTTACCTTGAACTCCCTAAACAAGTTTTATATAAGTTAATTGTGAACTATAATTAAGCTACTTTTGAGTTAGTAACTATTCTTCCTCTTACATACATTTGAGGATTTAGTTTACATTTACCAACATATGATGCCCAACCTCTTCTTCCTGTAAATGTATCATCCATTAGTAAATCTGTTGGTAATATAGGCATATATGGAGCATATACGTAACCTGAATCTAGGAACCCTGTTCCTTTGTATCCAAGAACGAATTCATCTGGTTTTAATCCATAAGCATTAGGACAAGAATATACGTCTAAGTCACCGATCTTACCGATTAATTTAGCACCTGGTGTAGTTGTTCTTACTGTAGCTGCTGCTAAAGTTCCAAGAGCGATAAATGTTGGTCTGAATTTTCCACCTGTAGATTGTTCCATCTCAGCTGCTGCTTCTTCTAATGTATATAAGAAGTCTTGAGATTGTTGTAATATTGTAACACCTACTGCTTGTGTTCTTTGGAATGTAACTGTTGGATTAGCGATTGCCATATCATGTAAATCTTTAATTACTTCAACTGTTTGTTCATTTAATATTTCTGCTGCTGCCTCTGCTGCTAAAGAAGCTTCGATGTCATCATCGTATTCTTTCTTTAACATATAAGCTGCACCAAATGAATAGTTAGTTTTTAGTAAGTATGGTTTAGCATAAACTGGTTTGCTAACGATTTCTAAGTTAATTTCAGGAACGTTAGTTACTGGAGCTGTTTGGTTGTCATAAGCATAGTCTGCTGTAACAACATCTGTAGAAGCTGCTGCTAATGTAAAGTTGAAGTTACCTGTTTCATAATCAACTGTACCATTTCCAGTTAATCCTGCAGATACTAATGCTCCGTTACCATCGTCTGTTATTACTATTGTTCCAGCTTTAATTACAACTGAACCAGGAGTAACTGTTGTCCAAGCTAATGAACCAGTAACTGCTGTGTC
>CAPQQE010000051.1:7916-8844 GCA_948687865.1 uncultured Bacilli bacterium | reverse complement strand
AATATAGTATTCTTTTAATTTTAAATAAAGCTACATGCTTCATGCTACATAATAAGGGTAATACTATCCCTTATTATGGCGAAGACTTTAGTGGCTACGCCACTAGTCTCGCCTTTATCAAAAGATACTCTTATACTATGCAATGACATAGTATTTTTTTAATATTTAAAATTAATACTTTAAACAATTTCTAAATTTTTACTACTAATTTACTACTTTTGAAAGTTAAAATATAAGAAATTATAACAATTTATAAGAATATCCACCAAAAACAAAAATGCCATAAACGCAAATAAATACAGGTTATAACGCCATTTAAGAATTTATGAAAAGATACTCAAAAAATACTATATTTTTTTATATAAAAAGCTATAATTTTCCTCCTTAAAATTTTATTAATTGATATTTTTTAAATTCGGTTCTGTATAAAGAATCTACTAAATCTATAAACTCCTTATATTCATTAATACTGTAATCTGTTATATCATTAATTTTATCTCTATCTATATCAGCATATTTATCATAAATATTAACAACTTCAATTCCAGAGTCATGGGCCGCTAAAACACCAGTATATGAATCTTCAAATATTAAGCATTCATGAGGCTTAGCACTATAATGTTCTATTATTTTATTATAAATTTCTGGATGTGGTTTTTTATTTTCCACATCGTCTAATGTAAGAATTAAATCAAATACTTCATCAATATTCATTTGTTTTAACATTTTTTTATTAATTTTAGAATAAATATCTAACTGAGATTTTGTTGTCATAGTTGCTAATATAAGTATAAAACCAAATCTTTTTAATTTTAATATTAACTGAACAACATCTGGTTTAAAATCATTCATCATTTTAACACCTTTATTTATAGTATCAAATGATGGATCTGGCTCCACTTCTGAAAATATTTCTGAGTGTACATAT
>CAPQQE010000051.1:614-7906 GCA_948687865.1 uncultured Bacilli bacterium | reverse complement strand
TTGATAAAATTTCATTTGCAAGATCTTTTCTTATTTTTGTTAATTCCTCTGAATTTGATATAGTAAAATTATATTTATTTATTAAATATTTAGAATACTTTATGTATGTATCCCCTGTTTTAGTATTATTTAAAAATGAGTCCCTATCATATTGAATATCATCTAAACATATATTAGTTCCACCATATTTTCTAATCAATTTTTGATCTGTTATATTCCACACTCCAATAGAATCAATTAGTGTACCATCCATATCAAAAATTACATATTTCTTATTTTTTAAATCAAGTGTATTAAGATTTTTCATAATGCCCCCATAAATTTCAAGTTTAAAAGTGTATTTTTATTATACACTATTTTTTCAAGTAATCAAATTTTAACTATATTTCTTTATTTTATTACTTGCAAAATAACACCAAAATGGTTGTAAAAATATACTAATCATAGCAGAAACAAAAGTTTTGTATCCACTCTTTTTTAATGTAATACTCTTAAATACAATATCAATTAGAATTATTATACTAGCAACATCTCCAATTATTGAATTAATTGTATCAAATGAAGGATCATTATACCTTGGTCCAAAGAAAAAGTTAATAAGCCATATAGCTTTTATTATTGTCATTATATAAAAATACGCTATTTCAAAACCCTTTCCATATTTTAAAAACTTATTCATAAGTTTTCCTTCATATAATGATCCTAAAAAAGGAATCCATAGTAATCCAAAACTACTAATTTTCAATTTTTTTGCTAAAAACGTCATACCAATTTTTTTAATAATTAATAAAACTATACAAATAAAAATCATAAAAATCATAATAAATGATAGCGCAATAATAGATGGAAGTAGTCCCATAAATGCCATATATATCTCCCCAGTTTCATATTTTATTTTTCATCTAATTACAATATTATCATATATTAATTTAAAAATCTATGCATAATAAAATAATCTGATGTTCTATTTTTATTAATAAATCTCAATCAAACTTTTATTATTGTTTATAAACTTTTACATATTCTATTACATATTTTAATGGCATGTCACTACTACTTGGTTTAAATCCATTTTTACCTATAGCCAAATTTAACAAAATAAAATACTTCTTTTTAAATTTACTTCCTTTTATTTTTGATATATTAATCTCATTTATAAGTTCATTATCTAAATATATTTTCATATATTTATCTGTCCAGTCTAATTTCCAAATATGAAATTTATTTTCCCATTCTTCATCTTTTTCTTTAAAATAATTTAGAGATATTGCCTTTGTACTCCAAATGTAATCTTCATTATAATACATAAAGTTTCCTAAGATACTTGGCCGATTATTATATAAATAATATTCCATAACATCCACTTCATCACTATATGGCCATTCTTCATCACTACCTAAAAGCCATATCGCAGGCCATGCTCCATCAGCAGTAGGTATTTTTGCCTTTACTTCTAATATACCATATTTAAATTCAAACTTACCTTTGGTATTAATTGATGAAGAACTATAATCAGCATATCTTCTATTTTTTCTATAATCTGTACTTTTATTATCATAATTTTCATTTTCTATTTTTTCTTCTTTACCATAAATTGTTAATCCATTTTCTAATTCAATATTCTTATCTGTATAATATTGCAATTCTTCATTTCTTATAAAACCATATTCAAAGTTCCAATTATCAAGATTTTCGAAATTTTCATAAAATATCAATTCTTTCTCTTTTTTATTTGTTATAGTATCCATATTGTACTTTTCCTTTCATAAATTTTAAAAAAGAACTACGAGGTGATTTTTTTACACAGTTACAATCTCATTATCTAATATATTGGTTATGTAATCTAATGAAATAAATAAATTTTCAAAAGATATATTACTTGAATATGGTGCATTAATTTGATACTTTGCCCATAATTTTATAAGTTGTTCACTTGTTTTCATATTGCTTAATTGTTCCCTAATATCTTCTATATTTAATTCTGTTTCTCTGTTTTTAAATGTATTTTTTATTGCCATAATTAAATTTTTAAAGTCTATTTTTTCTGTGTTATCGTTGATTAAAACATAGATGTCATAAAAATCTTTCATTCTAGTATTATAAATATCCCTAGCAATAATTGTCTGATACTTCTCTGCTATGACTGTTTCAAGTGTATATGCAAGTATTGGTATTTTTTTATCTTCAAAATGACAATTATAATTATATTCTATCTCTATTGGTGTTATTTTATCGCCTGTTGTTAGTTCTATTGCTAAATATACTTTTAATGTTGACATAATTGCTAGTATATTTATCTTGAATCCACTGTATTCACTTTCTTGTCTTATATCTTTAACATCTTCTATCTTAAAATCTATTCCATCATCTAAATCTATACTTAATATATCCCTTATTATTTGCGTTACTTCTTCTCTTTCCAATGGTAAACTCTTTAATGCTGCGTCCATATCTTTAGTAGTTCTTTCATCATCTCCTATAATTGAGGATAGCAGTAACCCACCTTTTAAAATGATATTATGCTTATATTTACTTTTAGAAAGTCTATCTAAAATATGTTCAAAAAAATACATTTGATAAAGTTGTGCTGATAAATTGTTATCGCCATTGGCTTTTTCCCTAATGATACTTTTTAATTTATCTTTGTTCACTACAATAAGACCTCCATATATTCACTTACTTTTTTTTCTATATTCATTGCTCTAGCATATTTAGTAAGTTTTCTTAAATTTTTATTTTTACTTTTAGCATAATCTTTTAATGCTTTAGAAAAAATTTCTGCGTCCAGTTTGTTTTTGTTTTTAATAATATCACAAATCGTTCTCTCCACATCATAAACTTTGATTTTCATTCCAAACGGTGAAGGCATTTCTATTACTCCTAAATCAAGCAGTTCTCTTTTTACAAAATTAAGAATTACATTTTTTTCTTTTTGCAATATTCCACTATATCCAAAAGGTAAAGTAACATTAAATACTAATGGTGTACGATCAGATAAATTATGAAGATAAAGTGCAGTTGCCATTGAAAATCTAGCATTTTTACTTTTAGAAGCAATTTTATAATATTCATCTTCTATATAATTAGGTAATCCATAATATCCTCTTGAAATCCTTACTAATGTTCCGTTCTTAACCATATTTGTTAAAAATGTTTTATTAATTCCATTTTTTACAACTTCTTTAGTGGTAACATAGCCATTATTTTTTTCAACGATTTTAAAAATTTTATTATAAAAATCCATTTTAATTCATTTCCTTTCTAACTAAAATATTATCATTTATTCGTTAAAAAGTAAATGGATTATGAAAATTTTTATTTATATAGCAACACTATACCTATAAGGTATTTTATCATTTTAATCGTCATAGCCCTTCCTATTCCACCTTCAACTCTAGCCACTCTATAAATATAAAATAGCTATATATGGGCACAAAAAAGAAGTGAATATCTCTAATCAATTCAAAATATGTTATCAATTATTTACTCATTTTTTTACCATTTCCTCCCTACTGAAGCCCTCTTTCCCTTTATTTTTAGCGCAAGCACAACACGCATACACATTCCACATCACTAGAATGTATATTATTAATAGTTCATACTGATGTGTTTGTTTATAACTGACTATGTCATAATATACAAACATATTAGGTATAATGTTTATTATGTATAGTTATCTATTTGTTTAATGTTTTTATTATTAGTACTACTTACTATTTTTTTACCCGTTTCTTTTTCTATTTGTTCTTTAGCAGTTTTTGCAACATTACCACCTTTTACAATAGATTTTTTTACACCATTATAACCTTTATCATTTGAACTTTTAGATATTTCTGTAGAAGATACTTCAGCAAGCATATTTAATACTAACTCCATATTAGTCATATTATCTCTTAAGCTTTCTTTCTTAAGATTTTTTAATTCCTTATACTCTTTTACAAAATAACCACTCCATACACTTGTTAAAATATTAGTGAGTATTGCGAAATCTTTGCTACTTTCTATTCCTTTATTTTTTAATTCATCAGTAAATTCTTTTCTAGCATCTATAGATTTTAATCTTTGGTTTATCCATTCATCTGAATAACCCTTCCTTTTATAAGTTTCAAGAGCACGATTAATAGTAATTTCTGGATCATATTCTTCATCTATTCTTTCTTTACCAAGTCTTGCAAGCCATAGCTTAATTGGTTCGGCATTTTTACTAGGAATTGATTCAATAATTCTAAACATACTTTCAATATCTACGACATCAGTTAAACGATTTTTGCCATCTTTGGCTGTTAATTTGAACTGTCTAGTAATACTAGACGTTTCAAATTGTTCTTCTTTTAATAATTTATTTTTCAACCAATTCCAGTATTTTCTTGGTTCAGTACTATCAGTTAGAACTTCAATTATATCAACTACACTAATATAAAATTTTTCTTCATTACTATTCCAAATAGTTCTTATTTGTCTATCATAAAATATTTTTTCTACTATTTTTAATTCGTTATTCATTTCCCAAACCTCCTTTAATGATGTATTAATTATATCAAACATATGTTCTTAAATTAAGATTTTGTTTTGATTTTTTTATAATTGTTTATTTTAATTAATTTTTATTATATTATCTGATATATTTATAAATTGATTATTATGAGAGATTAAAATAATTGTACATTTCTTCTTTAATTTTACTAATAATTCTAGTAATTCATTTTGAACATTCAAATCTAAAGAATTGTTAATTTCATCAAGAATTAAAACCTTAGGATCTAATAAAAGTGCACGAGCCAAACATATTAATTGTTTTTCTCCACCAGATATATTATTGCCATCTTTATTTAAAATCGTATCATATCCATTTTCTAGTTTTAAGATTTTTTCGTGAACCCCTATTTCTTTACAAATATCTAAAATTTTATCAAAATCATTATTAATTAATAAAAGATTATCCTTTATACTCATATTAAATAAAAATGATTTTTGATATACAACTGATATATTAGTATTATAAAATTCTTCACTATAATCATTTATATTATGATTATTTAATAATATTTCGCCATTACTTACATCATTTATACGAAGCAACAATTTAATTAAAGTACTTTTACCACTACCATTTTTACCTACGATAGAAGTTATTTCATTACAATTTATTTTTAAATTAAAATTTTTGAAAATATATTTATCTTCATATTTAAAATCAATATCTTTAAATTCAATCATAAATTTTTCAGATAATTTATTCAAATTGCCAAACTTACTATAATTTTTTTTATATAATGCAACATCATTAAATCTATCAATAGATATTTTTTTCATTCTTAATTCTTTGGTATTAAATAAAAATGTTTCACTATATGATAAAACTGATTCATAATAACTAATTATTAATACTAGTGTACCAATAGAGATTTTACTATTTAAAACATTATATCCTAGATAAAAATATAAGAGATATTTAAAAACTTCTAATAAAAACGGGAAGAAAGTAAAATTCATTATTAAATATTTCCATTTTAAGAAAAAGTTATTTTCGTGTTCTATTAGTCTACTATTTAATATTGAGTTCATTTTTTTCGTTAAATGATATGATTTTATTTCTTTGTTACCATCTACTATTTCACCAAACAAATCATTAATTTTGTCTTTTGATTTGTAAATTAGGTTTTCACAATTAGTTATATTTTTATTATAGTAATCTAATATTTTTATATGGATTATATCAAAAACAATCATTAATATGCCCATAATAATATTAAACTTCAAACAAATGATAAAAATAATCATCATCTTAACTAGTCCTATTATTAGTTCACAGATTTGTTCAGTTAACATTGATAAATTACCAACATCATTACTAATAATATTATTTAACTTACCCTTAGATAATTTGTTAATTTCATTTTCATTATATTTTAAGATACTATTAAGTATAATGTTTTGAATTCTTTTAAAATAGTAATTGTAATTTCTAATATATATTTTTTTATTTATAAACGAAAATATAAAATATAAGAATTCCAATCCAAATGCTATTGCAATAAATTTATATGAATTTTGTGAATCCAGTCTTGTTAAACTATTTATAACTTCTGAAATGCATACTGGAATAACTAAAGAAATTATACCGCATATTATTAAACATGAAAAAATCAAGATCAAATTTTTTCTATTTATTGGGATTGATTTAAAAAATAATTTAATTATATTTATATCGTCTTTTATCATTTTTTCTTTTCCTTATTTTAAAATTTTTTTATTTAATTATACAATACTTACAATATTTCCTTCAAAAATTAGTAAAAATATCAGCAATTCACTCGTTTTTTACCATTTTTTTACCCACACCGAATATTTAATTTTTCCTTTATTTATAAGGTTCTACCTTCTATTTAACATGCATACACATTCCACATGTGTTGTTTTGATGTTAAGAATAGTTGGTTTTAAGTGGTATTGATGTCAGTTGCGTAGTTATATAATCATATAATTTAGGTTGTATTGTTGTGGTGTATAGTTAATGTAATACTATTTTTACTAATACACCTTCAACATCTTTATTAAATTTTTTCCATGTTTTTTTTCAACAACAGAAAAACCTACTGATTCAAAAACACTTAAAGTATTTCCTCTATCTATTTCAAAATTATCATATAATTCTTTTATTCCATTTTCTTTTGCGTTTTCACATAATAATTTTAATGCAGTTTTTGAATAACCTTTACCACGATATTTTGCTTCTATTATTAAGCCACACTCATATCTATTATCATTCGCATTATAATGATAATTACAATAACCCACATATTCATTAAGTTCTTCGTCTTTAATATAAGCAAAGAACTTATTATTATTATTTCTTTTATCGAAAGTATCTCTCCATTTAGATTCAGGAAGATCAATACATCCAGTATCATAGTGATAACCATAAAATGATACATCATATCCTGCATTATAATTCATAGTTTCTGGATCACTTTGTAGTTTTTGTTCATACCAATATTCTTCTAATGTTGGTTCAATTAATACTATTTTCATTCAGTATCTTCTCCTTTTAAATATCTTTCATACATTTCATCCATTGATGATATATATTCTCGATCTTGTTTAACTCTAAATTTTTCATACTCACTTTCTGCTTTTTCTTTAGCCTGTTCATGTGATATTCTACCTGAATTATTTAAAATTTCCTTTTCTCTAAATTTTAGTAATTTGTCAGTTACTTCAATCCAACTTGCCATTGTCATAACTTTTTGTTCTTCCGCCATATCTTCTGCATAATCTAAAAATAAATTAGT
>CAPQQE010000051.1:0-604 GCA_948687865.1 uncultured Bacilli bacterium | reverse complement strand
TCGCCGTTACCCTTAATAAATTTTAGGGGAGAGGCTTTATCTGCGACACTTTTTAATTTTTTTAATTCATCTTCATTAAGATAATTTTTGGCAATACTAACATCATATTTATATATAAGTCCATCAGGAGAATTTTTCCAATTTGTTAAACCCATATTTACTTTTTCCGAGTTTGCTCTTTCATATATAAGTTCTGCTGCAGTATGATTAGTAATGGCATAATGGAGCTTATTTTGTACTATCTTAAAAAATGTATAAGCATCCTCTGATTTTGAATTATAGTCAGTTGAAGTGGCAATAAATAAATCAGTTATTTTTTGATAAGACATTCTTTCACTTACTCGGATTGTTTTAATTCGTTCTAATAGTTCATCAAAATATCTTTTATCAAATTTATTTCCTTTAATAAATCTATCATCATTTAAATTAAAACCTTTAACAATATATTCTTTAATCAGATTATTTGCCCAAGTTCTAAATTTTATAGCAGTTTTGGAATTAACCCTAAAGCCAATAGAAATTATCATATCAAGATTATAATATTCTCTTTTTCTGGAAACGCTTCTATTGCCTTCAAATTGAACTTGTTCCATTTTGGAACAAG
>CAPQQE010000050.1:6355-8982 GCA_948687865.1 uncultured Bacilli bacterium | reverse complement strand
CCTAGATAAAGCTGCTAGTGGTTCACCCTGAGAACCTGTACAAAGTAAGCAAACTTCTTCTGGTTTTAAATTATTTGCTTCCTCTGGGGTAACAAATATATTTTTATCAGTAATATAACCAGATTCAAGAGCTATTTCTATTTGAGTTTCCATACTTCTACCAAAAATTGCTACTTTTCTATTATTTTTTTTACATGTTTCAATAATATGCTTTAATCTATAAACATTTGATGCAAATGTTGCGATTATAATTCTCCCATATTGTCTTTGAAATAAATCACTTAAAGTTGCATCTACTCTAGATTCACTAAGAGACATACCAGGTGTTAATGCATTAGTACTTTCACTTAATAATAATGTTACACCTCTTTCTCCAATTTTAGCCATTTTATGTAAATTAGCCATTGGTCCTATAGGTGTGAAATCAAATTTAAAATCTCCTGTTTCAACAATTGTACCATTAGGTGTATTAATAACAATACTATAACTATCTGGAATAGAATGTGTAGTTGATATGAATTCAACTTCCATATTTTTAAATTTAAACTTGCTTTTCTCATCAAATACAACTATATTGTCAAATTTAATGTTTCTATCACTTAATTTCTTTTTAATAAGGTTTGCTGCTTGATTAGGGGCATAAATAACAGGAATATTTACTGATTGTAGTAAAAAGTTAATACTCCCAATATGATCCTCATGGCCATGTGTTATAAATAAACCTTTTATTTTATCTTCATTTCTCTTTAAAAAGCCAAAATCAGGAATAACATAATCAATACCAAGTAATGAATCTTCTGGGAACAATACACCGCTATCAATAATAATTAATTCATTTCCATGCATTACGCAATACATGTTTTTTCCAACTTCCCCAAGACCACCAAGCGCAAATACCTTAGTATCTAAACTATTTTCAAATAATTTCATTTTTTCTCCTTTCTTTAAATTTAAAGTTAATAAGATTAACGAAATCAATTATACTCCATTTTTACTGCTTTTGCAATAATTTGACAAAAAAACAATCATATGATAATATAATGGACATTATTTCAAGAGGGGGAAATTTTGTATGAGTGAAAAAATAGATGAAAAGACAATTGATAATGAATTATTATTAAAGAGAAAAATAGAAAAATATTATGAATTAGATAAATATGATAAAGAGATTATAGAAAATATAGCTACTAGTGACGAATTAACAAAAAAAGTTATGAAACACATAGAAGAGGAAGAAAAAAGAACTAACTATAATATAAGTGAAAAAAATATGTGTGAGATTATAAAACTTGTTGGATATCATTATGATTCAATGATGAAAATACAAAATGCTAAAGATAAACCACTTAATGCAATCAAAGGTCATAATGAACCAAATGATAAAATAACAATTACAAAAGTTGAAGCAAAAGATAGAAAGAAAAATAAAAAAAGAAATAAAGTATCAATTTTTGGAAAAATAAAGAGCGTTTTTGAAAAAAGATAAATAAATCTACAAATAAAAAATGTAGAGGATCATTATTTCAGAGAATTAAAAATATTTTCGTAAAAAAAGACAAAGAAGAAGAGATCTCTATACCATTTAGAGAAATTACTGAAAATGAAAAAATAGATTCAGAATATAAAACTATAGAAAAATTAGATACTCAAGAAAGTATGAAAATAAAACGAAATAAAATAATTAATAAAATGAGTGAAACTAGCGAAAAAATGTTATTACTTGAGAATCAATTAAAATCTAAAAAGGAAAAATTATTAATTTACAAAGAAGAATTATTAAAAAAATATGAAAATTTTAATAATGTTCCTAAAAAAGAAATAGAAAAATATGCTAATAAAAATTCGATGGTAAAAGATACTGAAAAAGATATAGAAATATTAAAAATAAAACTTAAAGCATTAAAAAAATTAGAAGAAACAAAATATAGTGAAGTATCGACTGAAGAATATAAAAAAATGGATGAAAAAATATCAGAATTATTTGAAAAGATTCAGATATTAAAATCTAAAATAGAATATAAAGAACATAAATTAAGAGCTAGAACAACTGATTTTATAATAAAAAATAATATTAGTAAATTTGGTCAAATAGATTATGAATTATTACAAAAATATTATAAAGATGGCGAATTAGATGAAATTGAAAAGAAACTTATTGAAATAGATAAATTAAAAGAAAAATATGAAAAAACTCAAAATGAGTATAATTTGATTAGAAGCGAAAAAGAAAAAAGTTTAAACATAGTATTTAATATATAAGGATTCATTATTTTGAATCCTTTTTAAATATCTTTTTTTGTAAAATATTAATAAATTACTAGAAAAACAAATTAAAATAATATATAATTATATTAATATAGTGGAGGGAGTGAAAATAATGGCAGAAGCAAAAAAGACTACAGGAGCAAAGAAGGAAACAGAAAAAAAGCCAGTTGCACAAACAACTAAAAATCAAAAAAATAAAACAAAAGATGCTCCTAAAAAAAATAAAACAACAAAAAAAGTAACTGAACAAAAAAAAGGGACTACTAATAATGCAAATAAGACTATAAAAAGTAACCCAGTTAGAAAAAATAATTTATCAAATGAGTGGAATATAACGTATAACAATGGAACAAATCCCTATA
>CAPQQE010000050.1:3244-6345 GCA_948687865.1 uncultured Bacilli bacterium | reverse complement strand
ATGTGATGTCAGCTTAAAGAAAATTATTTTTCTTTTTTTTTATGTCTTAAAATGATATAATATATATTGGTGATTAAATGGGATTTTTTGATAAATTAAAGAAAGTAGTAAATAAAGATAAAGAGTCGTTTTCTGATAATAAAGAAAAAGAATTATATGATAAAGGATTTGAAAAGACAAGAAAAGAGTTTACAGATAAGTTAAATAAGTTAAACAAGAAATATAGTAAGGTGAACTCTGAATACTTCGAAGAATTAGAAGAAATATTAATTATGGCTGACATTGGTGTTAATACAGTTATGAATTTTATGGATAGGTTAGTTACAAGAGCGAAAAATGAAAAAATAACTGATCCACTATTATTAAAAGAATTAATAGTAGATGAATTATTTATAATATATGTAAATGATGAAATACTTGTTAATAAAATAAAATATAATGATAATGGTCCAACTATAATTTTATTTGTTGGTGTAAATGGAGTAGGTAAAACAACAACAATTGCTAAAATTGCTAAAAAAGAAAAAGATAATGGTAAGAAAGTTATGTTAGTAGCAGGTGATACATTTAGAGCAGGTGCAATAGAGCAAATACAAACATGGGGAGATGAAATAGGAGTAAAAGTTGTATCATCAACAGAAAATAGCGATCCATCAAGTGTAATATATAAAGGGTTAGAAGAAGCTAAGAAAGAAAATTATGATATTGTTTTAATCGATACTGCAGGTAGACTTCAAAATAAGGTAAATTTAATGAATGAATTAAATAAAATAAATAGAGTTATAGGAAATTTAATAGAAGGTGCACCCCATGAAACCCTTTTAGTTATAGATGCAACTACAGGACAAAATGGAATATCTCAGGCAAAACAATTTAAAGAAATAACAAATATAACAGGGATAGTTTTGACAAAATTAGATGGAACAGCAAAAGGTGGAATTGTACTTGCAGTTAAAGAAGAGGTAGATATACCAGTAAAGTTTATAGGACTTGGAGAGAAAATGGATGATTTAAGAGTATTTGATATTGAAAAATATATATATGGATTATTTAAAGAATTATTATAGGTGATTAACTATGGATGAAATAAATGAATTAGTAATATTATATGATTATTATGGAGAACTTCTTAGTGATTCAAAAAGAAAATATTTTGAAGATTACTATTTTAATAATTTAAGTTTAGGTGAAATAGCTGATAATTTAAATATTAGTAGAAATGCTGTGCATAAACAGATAAAAAGCGCAGAAAAAGAATTGATTGAATATGAAAAAAAATTAAATATGCTCAAAAAAAGTAACAAATTAAGAAAAAAGATTGAAGAAGTTAAAGATGAAAAAATAAAAAAAGAGTTGATAGATATTATAGAAAGCTAGGTGACTAATATGTTTGAAAATTTAAGTGATAGATTAGAAAATGCTATGAAAAAAATAAAAGGGTATGGAATAATAACTGAAGAAAATATAAGTGATGTTTTAAGAGAAGTAAGACTTGCTCTATTAGAGGCAGATGTAAACTATCAAGTAGTAAAAGAGTTTACTAATAATGTTAAAGAAAAAGCACTAGGTGAAGAGGTTAGAAAAAGTCTAAAACCTAGTGAAGTATTTCTAAAAATATTAAAAGATGAACTTTTAGCTTTATTAGGTAGTACAAAATCAGAACTTCAAGGATCAGGTAAAACAACTACAATTGGAAAACTTGGGAACTTGCTTAGAAAAAAATATAATAAAAAACCACTTTTTGTTGCATGTGATATCTATAGACCAGCAGCAATAGATCAATTAAAAACTATTGGTAAAGAACTTAATATTCCTGTTTATGAAGAGGGAATTAAAAATCCAAATGAAGTAGTTAGAAATGCTATTAATTATGCAAAGGGAAACAATTTAGATTATATATTAATAGATACAGCAGGTAGACTTCATGTTGATGAAAAATTAATGAGTGAGTTACAATCTTTAAATAATGAATTTAATCCACATGAAATTTTGCTTGTACTAGATAGTATGATTGGACAAGATGCTATTAATGTAATTAATGGATTTAATAGTAAACTACCTATTACAGGAACTATATTAACAAAAATGGATGGTGACACAAAAGGCGGTGTTGCACTATCAGCAAGGCATTTAACAGATGTTCCAATAAAGTTTATTGGTGTTAGTGAAAAATTAGATGGACTAGAAGAATTTGATCCAGAAAGAATGGTAAGTAGAATACTTGGTATGGGAGATATAATGTCCCTTGTCGAAAAGGTTGAATCTGTAATTGATGAACAAGAAGCAATTGAAACATATAAAAAGATGAAAAAAGGAAAATTTGATTTAGAAGATTTTTTATCACAATTCAAACAAATAAAAAAAATGGGCTCAATAGAAGGATTATTAAAATTAATTCCGGGGGCTAAGAAGATGGGATTAAACAATATAAATATAGATCCTAAAGAGATATCTAAAGTAGAAGCAATAATACTTTCTATGACAATAGAAGAAAGAAGAAAACCTGAAATTATAAAAGCAAATAGAAAAATAAGAATAGCAAGTGGTTCAGGAACTAGTGTTCAGGAGGTAAATAGATTATTAGATCAGTTTGAACAAAGTAAAAAGATGATGAAAATGTTTAGTAATGGATCATTTAAAATGCCATTCTAGGGAATTATACTATTCAAAAACTAATAAATCTCATATTCTAATAGTAGATAAGGGGGATTAAAATGTTTAATAATAGTTTCAATATGAATGGCAATATGTGTTGCCAAAACGACAATCAATGTTGTCCTACAGTATGTGAAGAAAAATGCTGCTCAGATCCAGTATATGAAGCACCAATTGAAAAATGTATAAAAAAAGATTTTATACATGAAGTAGTACAAGTGTGATAATTTATGATAGACCAAAATTTAAAGAGAAAATAAGTATAAATTTAAAGGTGTTTTGATAAGAAATGTCTTTTTGTGTGGTATAATTGAATCAAAGGTGATCCTGATGAAAATTTTAATGATTAGTAATATAGATGCAGATGAAAAATTAGAAGATATATGGCTTGCTAGAGCTTTTCAAAAAGATGGTCATAAGGTAGCGATAGTTGATAAGAATTATGA
>CAPQQE010000050.1:2311-3234 GCA_948687865.1 uncultured Bacilli bacterium | reverse complement strand
TAGTTTTTATCAACAATTGAAACTTTATATGATGTTTTTTTGTTAAGAAATACTTGGGATACTGATGCAACAAAGGAAACAGTTAAAGATAAATCTAATTTTCGAAAAAGAATTATTAATAAAAATCTTCCACGTATTAATTTTGATGGAAAATTTGATGGTAATAGTAAAGAATATCTTCTTCATTTATATAAAAATGGTTATCCAGTAATTCCAACTGTTGATAACATATCTGATTTACAATTGCTAGGTATGTGTGATAACTTTTTATTAAAGCTTAAAAATAGTTATGATGGAATAGGACAAATTGTAGTAGATAAACAACAATTAGAAAAGAATTTTACTAGTTCATACATAATTCAACCATATGTGGACTTTAAATCTGAGGTGCAATTCTATTATATAAAAGATAAATTTGAATATGCATTAGAATTTATTCCAAGTAAAGTTCCGGTTTATCCTGATGCAATAGAATATGAACCAAATGAAAATGAAATGAAATTATCAAATGAATTTGCTAAATTAAATGGAAATTATTATGGTATTCAGAGGATTGATTTTATTAAATTAGAAGATGGAACACTTCTTTTGACGGAGATTGAAGATATAGCTCCTTATTTGGACTTAGATTGTGTTGAAGAAAAAATAAAAAATAAATTTATTTTGGATTATAAAAATATGGTATATGACTATATGAAAAATATAAATGATAATTAATAAATAAGAAAAGGATGTATGATTAATGGATATAAATAAAATAAAAAAAGAATTAATTAAACAAAAAGAGTCGAAATTTAAAGGAAATATATATCACTATTCACAAGTTAACTTTTCTTATAATTCAAATAAGATAGAGGGTAGCAGATTAACTAGTGATCAAACAGAAGCAATATTTGATACATCATCTTTTATTCCTAAAAGTG
>CAPQQE010000050.1:0-2301 GCA_948687865.1 uncultured Bacilli bacterium | reverse complement strand
TATGCTAGATAATGTTGACAATGATTTATCTAAAGAAATGATTATAGAAATGAATAAGATATTAAAAAGAAATACTAGTGATGAAGAAAATCCTAGATATAATGTTGGGGGATTTAAAGTAGTTCCTAATATGATAGGTCTTGTTAATGTAATTAATACTACGGATCCAAAAGATGTAGAAAAAGAAATTGATGAATTACTTGCCCAATATAATTCTAAAACTAATATTACCTTAGAAGATATTATTGACTTTCATTATAAATTTGAGAAAATTCATCCCTTTGGAGATGGAAATGGAAGAGTTGGTAGAATTATAATGTTTAAGGAATGCCTAAGAAATAATATTATGCCATTTATTGTATTAGATGATGACAAACCTTATTATATGAGAGGTTTAAAAGAATATGAAAATGATAAAATGTTTTTAATTGATACAATAAAACATGAACAAGATTTATATGAAAAGATTTGTGAGGAATTATTAAATTTTGAAATTGAATAATATATTAATCTTAAGGAGGTTTTTCATATGATAGATATTCATTCACATACTACATATTCTGATGGTAGTTTTAGTGTAGAGGAACTTTTAAACGAAGCAGAAAAATTAAATTTGAGTTTGCTTTCAATAACTGATCATAATACTGTGCAGGCTCATTTCGAATTACAAAATTCTAATATAAGAGATAAGTTTAAAGGAAAAATAATATCGGGAATTGAAATAACTACAACATATAAAGGAGAAACAATAGAGGTATTAGGTTATGGTTTTGATTTAGAAACTATGCAACAATTTTTAGATGCTAATGTACTTTCATTTGAGGAAAAACAACTAAAGGAATATGAACTAATAAAGAATAGGTATAATGCCATAGGGGTAATATTTGATGAAAATAACATTAAATTTGATCCAAAAGTTAAATCTTGTAGACCAGCATTTGCTATTGAAATAAAAAAATACCCTGAAAATTATAAATTTTTCTTAAATCAAGAATCAATAGATACTGCAAGTGGGTTTACTAGGAATGAAGTATATAATCCTAAAAGTCCATTATATGTTGATGAATCATCGTTATTTCCTAGTTTAGAAGTGGCAATAGAAATGATACATAATTCAGGTGGCCTTGCTTTTCTAGCACATACTTTTGCTTATTCTCCTAATATAGCAAACGAATTATCTAATATAATAAATAATTATGAATTCTGATTATTTAGTAAGTGTTTGTAATAATAAAAATATGTATATGAGTGGTGGTAGTGATTTTCATGGAACTAGAAAGATAAATCATAACTTAGGTACAGGAAATAATAATTTAAATATTGATGAATCTGTTGTTGATAATTGGGTGGGTAATTATATACCATCATTTGACAGTAATAAAAACATAAAATAAAAAATTTGATCATCCTATAATTTTTATTAGTTTAAGAATTTTAGGATGTTTTTATATAGCATAAATTATTATAAAATAAGGGTATTTCCTTAATACCATCCTACAAAGTAGGATGAATTTCGTAAGTACGAAATAAGAATTGTGTATATAGTTTTCTTTATTTTAAAAATAAAACTATATATTGATACATAAGTTTCCTATCCTAATGTTCTATAATTTAAACATTATACAATTTAGTATTACTAAAGTTGATTATTTATCCATAAATTTAAGTGAGGTGCTTAAAATTTATGGATAAGTATAAAATTAATTATATCTTTGAAGAAGCAAAAGATATTAATGATATTTTTATAGAGGTTTTAAAAAAAGAATTAAAAAAGTATATTTTAATGATTTCAAAAAATAGTGAATTACCATATTTGTCTATAGAAGGTGGGAAGAATTGCTAGAAAGATTAAATAATACATATAATGTTGGACTTTATATAAGATTATCCAGGGAAGATGATGGTAAAACTTTAGAAAGTGAGAGTATTAAAAATCAAAAGAGTTTATTGCTTCAATATGTAAAAGAGAATAATTTAAAAGTTTATGATATTTATATTGATGATGGGTATTCAGGAACTAATTTTGATAGACCAGACTTTAATAGATTACTTAAGGATATTGAAGCTTGTAAAATAAATATGGTTATCACTAAAGATATGTCAAGACTTGGAAGAGATTATATTGGTACTGGGAATTTAGTAGAAAGATATTTTCCTGAACACAATGTTAGATATATTGCAGTTACAGATAATATAGATACCTTTTTAGATAGTTCAAATAATGATATTGCGCCATTTAAAGCTATAATGAATGATATGTATGCAAAAGATATATCTAAAAAAATAAAATCTAGTTTAAAA
>CAPQQE010000049.1:4145-9036 GCA_948687865.1 uncultured Bacilli bacterium | reverse complement strand
GCTAATGCCTGTCTTCCATCTAGATGTTGCATTCCTTTTTCAACGAGTATTATATCTTTGGAACTTCTGTTTTCATCTGTTTCACAAAATGCATATGGTACATCTACATCTATTCCGCCTAATGCATCTACTATTTTTATTAAACCTCTAAAGTTTACTTTTGCGTAATAATCTATATTTACATCCAAGAAATTCTGTATAGTTTTTATCATACATGAATCCCCACCAGATGCCGCATGTGTAATTTTACTATTAACATTTCTATAACATGATATAGGTACAAATGTATCTCTTGGAATACTTAATATAGTTGCATTTAATGTACTTGGATTAAATGTTATTACCATTAAAGAATCTCCAAGTCCGCTTGTTTGAGTAATTTGTTCTGCTGTTGAATCAACACCCATTAATAATATTGTAAATGGTTCTGTTATAGATTTTGTATTAGCAACTAAAGTTTTATCTTTTTTAACTTTCATCTTTTGTGAACAAGAATCTAATTCAACTAAATCTGTTGAGATTGATTCAAATTTTTGCATAGTTTTATATATATCTACATAGCTTCCAGAAATAAATGCAGCATCAATTACACCTTCATATAAATCATATAATAGTGTTATTGGCTCTTCATAATCAATTATTTGATCATCTTTTATTCTATTATTAACAATTATTTCTTTTGATAATACATTATTTTCAATATCTTCTGTATTACTTACTCTACCTATTTTACTACTGCTTGTAATATCTTTTTTATTAGTTAATTTACCATTTTTCATAGCGACTAAACTAGTTTTATATGTCTTATATTTTTGAGATGAAATGTTATCAACTGCATTTAATCCCTTATTTAGTGTATACGCTATAAAAAATTCTAATATTCCAAATAATAGTAATACTATAATAAATATGATATATTTTTTAATTCCTAACCTTTTTCTCATTCTAAAATATATTATTATAATAAATATAGAAACTACTACCAATATTCCTATAACTACATATCTAATTAAATTTTCTATTCCAGTTAATTTAAATAAATTGTATATCAAATAAGTAGATATTGCTAAATACATTCCTATGATAATACCTGTTATTATATTTAATACTTTATGATTTTTTCCATTTTCTTTTTGTACCATAATAGACTTCCTCCAATTAATTCCTATTTATTTTTAATTTAATTTTGCAACTGAAAATTTATCATTATCTTTTACAACAATAACACTTCCAGAATTTTGATATCCTAAATCCTTTTTATATGTCCAAGTAAGATCTACTTTATATGCCTCTGTTATATTAGAAAACTCATCTCCTGATAATTCACTTGATGCACTAATCATTTCTATAGAATTTACATTTATTGTATCTACTATAGGTAATTCTTGGGTTCTATCGTTATTTAAATTACTTTTTATATACTTATAGAATTCATCTCTTGCTTTATCAACAAAAGAGGTTTTGTAATTACTATAGACAAATTGAACAGAACCTACATCATTTTTTGTAACCTTATTATCAAGTGTAAAGAAATCTATAATAAATAACTTTGCTATTATTGAAGAATATTCTTTATTATCAACTTCTTCTTTTTTTAGTTCCTCTTTTAATTTTTTAAATTCCTCTTTAAATAAGTCTGTATCAGTTTCAGATACAGTATAATCAAAATTATCTATTTTATCAACAACATTAGTTTTTTTACTTTCTGGCTCTTTTTTAGTTAATTTAAGCGCTGTTAATGTTAATGAAACTGCAACTATTAATACCAATATAAATACTATAGCCTTTTTATTATTCATACTATTATCACTCCTTATGATCTCTTTGAATTATAATTAGATCATATAAAATTATACCACTTTTCATATTTTTAATATATAATTTTTACTAATTTGATATTTTATTGTGTAAAATAATTTTTTTTACTTATTTTCTAAATAATGAAAGTATTAAAATAATTTTCAAATTTTTTTTGGATTTCTGTTATTAGATCATTAAAAATTCTTGCATTTTTTCTATACTCATTGTAATCATCATAAGTCTCTAACTTTTTGTACAAACTTTGAAGTTCAATTTCTTCTGAATCAGTATCTTGTTTTTTATCCTCTTTATTTATAATTACCTGTTGTAATTGTTTTATTTTATCTATTATATATATTACCTCTTTATTTTTATCTAACTTTAGTTTACTAATATTATAATTATTATATTCTTCACTTTTTAATATTAATTGTTTTAAATTTTCTACATCATTAATAATATCATTCACTTATTTTCTCTCCATTTAAACTCCATGTTTTCGCTTCTGTTATTTTAACATTTATAATCTTTCCAACATCACTTTCATCACATTTTACATTTACAAGTTTCATAGTATCTGAATAGCCTGCGTATAATCCGTTTCCTTTTTCTGATGGTCCTTCTATTAAAACAGGTACTATTTTCTCTACTAATTTTTCATTATTAATAAGAGCATATTCATTTACTACTTCGTTTAATATTTGTAGTCTTTTTTGTTTTAAATCAAAAGGAATACTATCCTTCATTTTAGATGCTGGGGTATTTTCTCTAGGTGAATAAATAAATGTAAATGCACTATCATACTCACACTTATGCACTATATCTAATGTATCATTAAAGTCTTCATCTGTTTCATTTGGAAAACCTACAATTATATCTGTTGTTAAAGATACATTAGGAATTTCTCTTTTTATTTTTAAAGCAAGTTCTAAATAACTTTCCTTAGTATAACGTCTTCCCATTAATTTTAGTATATTGTTACTCCCTGATTGAACTGGCAAATGAACATAAGGCATAATATTAGGATAATCTCTAATTACACTTATCATTTCATCTGTAAAATCCCAAGGATGTGATGTTACAAACCTAACTCTTTCAATTTTTGTATTTGCGACCTCTTTTAATAGTTCATCAAATGTAATACCATCCTCTAAATCTTTACCATATGCGTTTACATTTTGACCTAACAAAGTTACCTCTTTGTAACCATCTTCAATTAATTTATTCACTTCACACAAAATATCTTCCAATCTTCTACTTCTTTGCTTTCCTCTTGTATATGGAACAATACAATAAGTACAAAATTTATCACAACCATACATAATATTAACATATGCTTTATATTTATTTGTTCTTTTAACTGGAAGATTTTCAACAACATCTCCTTCTTTTGAAAACACTTCTATAATTAATTCATTATCTTCAAGTGCATTACTTATTAGTTTAGGTAAATTATGAATATTATGTGTTCCAAATACTACATCCATCCATTTATATTTTTCTTCTATTTCATTTACTACTTTCTCTTCTTGAGCCATACAACCGCATAAACAAGTGATAATATTTGGTTTTGTTTCTTTTAAGTGTTTTATTCTACCTAGCATACCAAATACCTTATTATGAGCATTCTCCCTAATCGCACATGTATTTAATAGTATTAAATCAGATTCTTCAATGTTATCTACTTTTGTAAATGACATATCTTCTAATATTGCTCCTATTGTTTCAGAATCTCTTTCATTTGCCTGACAACCATATGTAATAATGCAATATTTTTTACCTATTCCTATTTTACTTAAATCATTATTCATTATATATTCATTAGTTAATACTTTTACTTTTTCCTTACTTCTTTTTTTAGCATCTAAATAAGAAGGTTTTATATTTGCATGTTTTAGCATAAAATACACCTCTAAGAAAGATTATATCATAAAAAAGGTAGATTTTAATATCTACCATATTGTATTTTAGTATTTTACTTTAATTTTTTACATTTATAGATTATTATCTAAACTAAACCACTAATAATATCCTTTTCTATTTTCATATTTAAATAATTAGAATTTTTTGAAAGACCTGGCATAGTAAGAATATTCCCCATATATATTACAATAAATCCTGCGCCATTATATACTTTAATATCAGTAACTGTCATAGTAAAGTTTTTAGGATAACCTAATATATTTTTATCATCAGTTATTGAATTAGGAGTTTTTGCTATACATATATTTAGTTTTGAAAATTTTGAATTTTCTAGTTTTTCAAGTACCTCTTTTGCCTTATTTTCGTATATTATATTATTTGCACCAAACATCGAGCAAACTTTCATTATTTTATTCTTTACGGAATCATTAATATCATATATATTATATTTTATTTTATTTTCTTTCATATTAATAATTTTATTAGCAAGATCTACGCATCCATCTATTCCTTTTTCATACATTTCACAAATGGAAAATAGTACATTTTCTTTTTCACAATAAGATTTAATAAAATCAATTTCTTCTTTTGTATCATTACTAAATTTATTTAGTGAAACTATTATATTACTATTAAACTTTTTCATATTTTTTATGTGATATTGAAGATTTTGAATTCCATCTTTTAAATTGTCATTTCCATTATATTTTAAAGCTTTTATTGTTGTATTTATTATTACTGCATCAGGATATATATCCAAGTTTTTTAATTTTATGTCAAAAAATTTTATCGCCCCCATATCACTTCCAAATCCTGCTTCTGTTATAACATAATCCGATAAAGATAATGCCGTTTTAGTCCCTATTATACTGGAACATCCATGAGCTATATTTGCAAATGGTCCACCATGGATTATTACTGGATTACCATATAGTGTTTGCACTAAATTTGGTTTAATTGCATCTTTTAATAATATTGTTAAAGGTTCTTCTGCTTTTAAATCTTTTGCGTATACCTCTTTTTCATCTTTAGTATATCCAACAATTATATTACCAATTCTATCTTTTAGATCATCTATATCTTTTGATAAACAAAGTATAGCCATTATTTCTGATGCTGGAGTTATAACAAAATTACCTCTTAAGCTTCTATCATTAATATCTATACA
>CAPQQE010000049.1:2815-4135 GCA_948687865.1 uncultured Bacilli bacterium | reverse complement strand
TTTAAATGTTACTCTTTCTATATTAAGCTCATTTCCCTGAAAAATATGATTATCTATAATTGCACAAAGTAAATTATTTGCACTTGTTATTGCATGAAAATCTCCATTAAAATGAAGGTTAATATCATCACTTGGAACTACTTTAGATTTTCCACCACCTACTGCGCCACCTTTTGTTCCAAATACAGGTCCAAGTGATGGTTCTCTTAAATCAGCAACTGATAATTTACCAAGTTTATTTAATGAATCACATAACCCTATACTAAGAGTTGTTTTACCTTCACCGTATGGAGTTGGATTAGTACTTGTTACAAGTATTAATTTTCCTTGTTTTTCCCTATTTCTTAAATTAATTTTTGCTTTATAATCACCATATAAAATAATCTCATCTTTATCTAAATTTAACTTTTTTGCAACTTCAATTATATTTAGCATTTTATCACCTTTTTCTTACTTAATTATATTAAATTATATTAAAAATTACAATGATTATATTTTTAATATTATGATATAACATGTCATATTATTTACTAGGTGATATTATGTTTGAAATTGAAGATGCAATATATGCAGGTGATGTTTTAGATGTTAAATTTGATAAATTTTCAGTACAAGAATTTTTAGATGGTATAAATATTGAGTTAGAACATGGGCTTATAAGTCCTGATACAAATGTTACTAATGATGATTTAATAATAACTGCTAAAATAGCTCTTGCACATTTAAATGAATTTCCAAATTATTATAATAAAAATTATGGATTATCAAAATTTGAAGAACATTTAAAAGAAAAATTAACTGAAAACAGTTAATTTTTACATACTTACTCTAATTATAGTAACAAGAATAATAAATATTATTATAATTAAGGTAAATTTTAATACAAATAATAATTGAGCCAAATTTGGATTATTTTCATTTTTTTCTGAAAAGTAATATTTATTTTTATATTTTTTTATGATGAAGATACGTTTAACTTGATTAAATATTTTATCATCATCTTCACCAAAATTTTCTTTTAATTCTTCGTATGTAACCGCATTTTCTTTATCAAATGCATTATACTTTTTAAATATTTCCTTCATTTTTTGAATATTCTCTTTTTGTTTTATGGCATCAGTATCAGATTTTACCTCAACACCGACTTCTCTTTTTATATTGTTTACTACTGGAACTATACCCATTATTACGAAAAGAATTGATATTAATAAATCATGAACTAAACCACTCATAAATGTCGAATCATTATATAATACTTTTAGTGTGTAACTATTAACTGAATAATGTTCCTTTGCAAGTAGTAATATAGGTACTAGTATA
>CAPQQE010000049.1:0-2805 GCA_948687865.1 uncultured Bacilli bacterium | reverse complement strand
GTCGGTGTTGAGGTAAAATCTGATTTACCTCTCCACCAAATTTTCTATATAGAAAGTTTGCTCCTAATGCTATAAAAAGTGCTAAAACCGATATAATATAATTTCCGTATATATATACAAGTAACCAAGGTAATGCTCCTATTATTGCTCCTATAATAGCTCCTATTATTCCTCTTATATTTTTCATAAAATCACTCCTTTTAATAATTATATATTAATATTATATTTGTTTCAATAATTTTTTATTTATGGTCTTACATATTTATTTTTTATTAGTCTATCTAATACTATCTCTCTTGGTGTCCAATAACTAAATCTTAGTATATCCTTTTGTTTATTTGTAAAAAAGTATTTAGTAAGTACATAATCATCTATATTATGTACTATACCTTTTTCTCTTAGTATTTTACAGGTAAATAATTTACATGCCATACAATTATTTAAAGTACAAACACTATCTATTAAGTATTTACATTTTCCTCTTCCTTTGCATTCACAACAGCCATTTTTATGAGAGTTATTTTTTACTTTATCTCTAATACACATATCATTTTCAAATTCACAGTAGTTAGTTTTTATCTTTTCATTTAAATATGAACATACCGTATCATAAATATATTCATATCTTTCATACTTATCTTTTTTATTAATCGCTATCATAATTGTAATAATATCTTTCAAATTATTTGGGATATTCTTTTTAAGATCATTTTTAGATAATACTTTTTTATTATAAATAAGTTCTAAATTTAATTTTTTCTTATCACATATTTTAATTAACTTTTTTGTGTTTTTAATATGCTTATCTATATTTTCATCATCTAGATTTATAATTAATTTATTATCCATATTATCACCTATTTTCTAAGAGTTTACTAATAACGTAATCTTTATCTTTAAAGAAACTATATTTTATAATATATTTTTGTTTAATATTGAAAAAGTATTTTATAAGTGGAATATTTTTTAGTCTAAAATTTATTTTATTCTTCCTTAAGTATTCACATGAATATAGTTTACAAGATATAGATTTTATATTACATCTATTATTTTTTAAGTGATTGCATAAACCACCTCTAGCATCACTATAACAACATCCATTTTTATGATTAAAGTTATTATGAACTCTAAAATAAATACATACATTATCCTTAAAATCACAATAATTACATTTTAAATACTCTTTATCAATATAATCACACACAGTATCATATATAAAATTATATCTTTTATTTATATCTTTTATATTAATAGCTTTTTCTATATTTTTAATCCAAAAGTCACTAGTATCATCATATTTGATTTTAAAATTATTTTTATCACAATAACTTAAGTATTTTTTTGTTTTCTTAATTTCTTTTTTTACACTTTTTACATTAATATTTAACTTATTCATACTTTTTACTTCCATTTTTATTTTAATCTAAATTCATTAAGTAAATCTATATTATTTTTTTTGCATAATCCTTCAAATTGCAACCTTATATCTTCTTCTGTAGTAACACCATAAATATTTAAAATAACATTAGAACCATATTCAATAAAATGATCAATGTATAATTTCTTTAAATATTTATCCCTTTTATCCTTTCTATTTTCTATTTCTTCTGTACTACTTCCTCTTTTTAACAAAGAATTTTTCCAATCTCCAAAATTAGAAGAATCATATCCTCTATATATGAACATAGGTACAACATTACCATTATAATCTTCCATAATTTGCAGGAAGTTTTCATAATTTGGACAAATAACAATTGGTGGTTTTCCACTTTGTAAAATAATGTCTAAGTCTTTCTTATTTATACCATACCAGTTACCTTTTTCTACTCCTTCATAATAATAATTTAATCTTTGTATTTCTGAGGTAGGTACAGAGAAAATAGAAGAAATAGAATTTTGTTCTTTATCTCTTGGATCTCTAGATATAAATCTTTTCACCACTTCTATAGTTTCATATCTGCTTACAACATCTAAAACAAAATCTTTACCTGATCCACTATCACCAACAAGTAATATTATCTTATTCATTTTATTAACTCTTTCCCACCCATATATGGTCTTAGGGCAATTGGTATATTAATTGAACCATCTTCATTATAATTATTTTCTAAAAATGCGATTAACATTCTTGGAGGAGTAAGTACTGTATTATTTAAAGTATGTGCGAATACTTTTTCACCATTTTCATCTTTATATCTAATTCCTAGTCTTCTGCTTTGTGCATCTGTTAAGTTTGAACAAGATCCTACTTCAAAATATGTTTTTTGTCTTGGGCTCCATGCTTCTACATCGCATGACCTATATTTTAAATCAGCAAGATCTCCTGTACAACATACTAATTTTCTAACTGGTATATCTAAGTTTCTAAATAATTCAACTGTATAATTTAACATTTTTTCATACCAATCATCACTATCTTTAGGATTACATATAACTATCATCTCTTGTTTTTCAAATTGATGAACTCTATATATTCCTCTTTCTTCTATACCATGCGCTCCTACTTCTTTTCTAAAACATGGTGAATAAGAAGTCATAGTAATTGGTAGATCATTTTTATTTAATAACTCTCCTTTAAATTTAGCAATCATAGAATGTTCACTAGTACCTATTAAATATAAATCTTCTCCTTCTATTTTATACATCATTGCTTCTTTTTCTTCAAAACTCATAACACCATTAACCGCATCACTTCTTATCATATATGGAGGTATACAGTATGTAAAACCTTTATCAATCATAAAATCTCTAGCATAAGAAAGCATTGCTGAAGATAGACGTGCTGCATCCCCCATCAAATAATAA
>CAPQQE010000048.1:8505-9077 GCA_948687865.1 uncultured Bacilli bacterium | reverse complement strand
GATATACAAGTGTTTTTATTTTTATTGATTTTAACGGACTTTTATTTGATATTAATACTCTACTAGTCTCAACTTCAATGGAAGCACCCATTTCTCTTAATTTACCAATTAGAGCTTCTAAATGCTTAGGTATAATATTTTCTATAATTAAATTTTTACATATTCCTGCGCCTATCATCATATAAGTTGCAGCTTCTATTCTATCCGGTATTACTTCATGTTCACAAGAATGTAGTTTTTTTACCCCTTCTATTGTTATAGTATCAGTTCCTGCACCTGAAATTATTGCACCCATACTAGATAAAAATGTCGCTATATCTACTATCTCTGGTTCCTTTGCTGCATTCTCTATTATTGTTTTTCCTTCAGCCTTTACAGCCGCTAACATTATATTTATGGTTGCGCCTACACTCGCAAAATCTAGATATATTTTATTACCAATTAATTTTTTTGCAGATATAATTATATTATTTTCTTCATATTCTATTTTCGCTCCTAATGATTCAAAACCTTTTAAATGCAAATCAATTGGCCTTGATCCTATAGTACATCCTCCTGGATATGAAACTACC
>CAPQQE010000048.1:8265-8495 GCA_948687865.1 uncultured Bacilli bacterium | reverse complement strand
TAGAGCACCCATAAAATAATAAGATGCTCTTAATCTATTTGACATTTCCTCTTTTATTTCTTTATTTATTAATTTTGATGTATCAATACAATAAGTGTCAATTGAGGTTTTTTTAATGTTTGCTCCTAAATATATTAATATATCATTTAAGGCAACAACATCTGATATATTTGGGACATTTGATAATTTTACTTTTTCATCACACAAAATAGTAGCTGGAAGTAATGCTA
>CAPQQE010000048.1:6947-8255 GCA_948687865.1 uncultured Bacilli bacterium | reverse complement strand
TTACATTTTGAAAAAAATACTGTTCCTGATCCATTTTTACCACTTATACATGGCTCTTCAAACTTGTGCAAATTTGCACCACCTATTTTTATTTTTCCTTCTAATTGTGTCCCACCTTTAATTTTAAGTATTTTCATGATAAACCTCCTATATATAATATATGATTATAAGTACATTTTACCATAGTTTTACAAAAGAAAAAAGTAGATAACTACTTTATTTCATATGATAATACGTTGTTATTATTATTTGTTTTAGTGACTAATTTATCAATTTCATGACATTGCATTTCATTATATCTAGCACCAGCCCATTTTTGGTAAGCTTGTTGATATTCATATGAATCTTCAGGAGCAAATGCTACTGCATCTTGATCTGAAAAATCATATATCTCATTACCATTTTCATCTATTTTAATTGATACTGGTATTGTTAAGTATATTGTATATCCATTGTTTTCTACTTCTATTAAGTTTGTTGATTTACAAGTCATTTTAATCATATTTAGTTTTGTATTAACTAGTAAAATTTTAAGTGCTTCGTCTTGAAGTTCTCCTTTTAATAAATCTTCTTGGTTATCAAAACTATCTTCACTATATTTTACAAGTTTTATACAATTTTGATTTGCAAGTTCTATTAAATTTGAATCTTTACTTGCATAAGCATTATATAATTCATCTCTTTGATTTTCAAATTGAACAATTAATCTTTTTAGTTCTATATTTTCATCACTTATGAAATCAGATGTTCTTGGTTGATCATATATTGGATAATTCTCAACGTTGTTGTTAAAATTATAATTTTGTATTAAATCGCTCATATTTTCTGAATAGTTTACCTCTTCAATTAATGCTACTGCATCATAGATATCATCTTCTGTTATTCCGTCTAAATCATCATTTATAATTCTTACTAATTTTTCCACATTTTCTTCTTTTACACCAATTGCATCATAAAATTCTTTATATTTGTTGTATGATGATGTTGCTAAAGAAGAATATTCAGTCTCTACTACTTCATTGTTAATAACTTCAGTAGTTATCTCTGTATCACTAACAGAATTTGTTTCATTTATATTATCTTTACATCCTGTTAATGATGCCAACATTGATGTACCTAGTGCAAGTGTTACTAAATTTTTTCTTAAATTTAAAAGTTCTATTTTCTTTTCTTTTTTTATCATTTTATTTTCCCCCTATATATTACATATGTAATATTAATACTTGTCCTTCCTCATCAATTTCAAATCCAGATATGCCATATTCTTGTTGCATTTGTTCATCATTAAGTGTTAAAATACTTGATCCA
>CAPQQE010000048.1:0-6937 GCA_948687865.1 uncultured Bacilli bacterium | reverse complement strand
ATCTGTTGGTTTTAATTCATCTTCTTCATCTTGTGGTTCTGAGTCTGCATCTGTATTTGTACTTACATTTTCTTTATTATTTGATGATGCGTCTGTATTTGTACTTATATTTTCTTTTTTATCTGATTCTGTGTCTTTATTTATAATATCTTTTCCCTCTGGATAAATTATATCATTTTCATCTTCTTCTATTTCTGTTGGCTCATCTGTTGGTTTTAATTCCTCTTCATAATCTGTTTGATCTGGTGAAGATAAATCATCATCATTAAAATTATCATTATCTTCTAATATACCATCTGGATCATCTGTTGGTTTTAACTCTTCTTCTTCATCTTGTGGTTCATCCGGTATATCTATATAAATATCATCTTCTTCTTTTTGCGATTCATCTGGTACATCTATATTACCTTCTGAATCATCAAATGTATTATCCTCTCCAGTATAATTATCTTGAGAATTATCTACATTTGTACCTGAATTATCTATTATCTCTGGAACTATATTTTCAATAATATCAGGTGCTGGTTTTTCTGGAAGATTTGGAGTTAATTCTTGCTCTGTTACTACAGATTCTGAAACTGGAGTTGTAGATAAAATCACTGTTTCAGGAATTGTACTTAATTTTACTTCTTCTATATTAATATCATCATACTTAGTTTTGTATGATTCATCCACCTCTATATTAGAATTATATTGTTCATCTTTTATTTCACTAGAATTTAATTCATTTTCTTCTTCATCAATAGAATCATTATTGTACATAATTTCACTATTAACATTATCATTTATTCTATTATATCCTTTTTTACATCCAAAAAGTGATAAAGCTCCTGTAATTAGAAAACCTGCTAATATCCATAAGCGTGTTTTTCTATTTTTTCTTTTTCTTTTCTTAGCATCCTTTTTTAATAATTTTGACACATCTGAAATAGAATCTGACTTTGCAATACTATCAATAAAACCAATATTTTTTGCATATTCTTTTTTTAATTGTCTAAAACACTTATATCTACTAACTTCTTTTTTATCAGTACTAGTTTTAATTTTATTATTTATTTCATCGTCATTTATATCATTTAAATATTTTTCTGATGAAAATAGTAATTGTTTTTGAAAATTTAAATCTTTTTCTAATTCACTCATCTCTTCTTTATCATTATTTAACTTTGCTTCCTCATAAGATTTGCAAATTACTTCCATATTTTTTCTAAAATTTGATAAATACATATCCTTTATACATATGTTAATTTTACTAACATTTTCATTATTCATAAAAACTCCCCCTTGTAAATAACGTGCTTTATATTAACATAATTATATAGTTTTGTCAAATTATTATATGTAAAAAAATTAGGAATTTTATCCTAATTCTTTTTAAAGTATTCTTCTATTATTTCTTTTATAAAAAATGTGTATTCATTATCTTTATTATTCGTCTCTTCTTCCTCCATTAAACATAGAGGTGGAAATAGTACACACCACCAATTATCACCATCACCATCACCAAGTGTTATTACAAGTGACTCATAATTTCCTTCTTTATATGTTATTCCTTTATATCTTTTTTTAGGAAATTTATTATATCCATATTTTACCTTATATTTTTTATCATAATTTAATTTTTTTAAAGTTTCAGAAACGAGATTATCTATATTTTCTATATTATCTTTTAATATTTTTCTTGTTTCTTCTATTGATTTTTTATCCTTTGTTAATTCTAATATTTTATTTTGTATAACATTTTTTACTTGTATTTTTATATTTTGATCATATATTGTATTACTATTTGCGATTACCCTGAATCTTATTGCTTCTTCTGGTATTACCACACTACTTGCTTGTACACTACTATATACATATATTATTGATATAAATGCTAATAATATTAATATAAATCTTTTCACAAAAAAACCATCCTTTCAAATAACATATGGACGATTATTTTTATTTTATTCAAAATTATGAATAAATATCATTCTATCTCTTTGCTGAATATCTTTTTTTACAATAATATTAACATTTTCTAGGTACTTATTAACTAAATATTTTACTGCATCTGCTTGATTCATTCCTATTTCAAAACAAATAATAAATTTTTCTTTTAAAACTTTACTTATATTTTTAAGTATTTCTTCATAAAAGAATAGTCCATTATTATCTGCAAATAAAGCGTTATGAGGCTCATTATTGTAAACTATATCCATTATTTGTTCTTCTTTTGATATATATGGTGGATTACTTATTACACAATCAAATTTTTTATTTATTCCATCATATATATTTGTACATATAAATTCTATCTGTGCATTGTTTTCCTTTGCATTTTCTTTAGCTACTTCTAATGTGTTCTTTGATATATCCGTTGCAGTTATATTTACATTTTTTAATTCTTTTTTTAGTGCTATACTAATACATCCAGACCCTGTTCCTACTTCTAGTATATCTATAGGTAATTTAAAATTTTTTTGTACATACTTTATTGTACTTTCAACTAATTCCTCAGTTTCAAATCTAGGTATTAAAACATTTTTATTTACATTTATTTTATATCCATAAAAATCCACATTACCTACAATATATTGAACAGGTTCTCCATTTTTTAGTCTTTTTAAACCTTCAGAAAGTTTATCATTTGATAAATACTTATTTAAATATTTTATTTGGTACATTTTCCAAATTATACATATGTTTTCTAAGCCTTTTATATATAACCTCTTTAATTTTTACTTTTTCTAACTCAGTCATATTATTCCCCAGAAAGTTTCCTTCTTTGATCTTCATTTATAAGTGCTTCTACTATTTCATCTAATTTTCCCTGCATAATTCTATCAAGTTGCATTATTGTTAAGTTTATTCTATGATCTGTTACTCTATTTTGTGGGTAATTATATGTTCTTATCTTTTCGGCTCTATCTCCTGTTCCTATTTTACTTCTTCTTTCATCCTCAATTTCTGCATTTTGTTTCTTCTGCATATCCTCATATATTTTACTCTTTAGTACTTTCATAGCTTGTTCTTTATTTTTAAGTTGGCTTCTTTCATTTTGACAGGTTACTACAGTATTAGTTGGTAAATATGTTATTCTAACGGCACTATCTGTTGTATTTACTCCTTGTCCACCTGCACCACTACTTCTATATACATCTACTCTTATATCACTATCTTTTATTTCTATATCTATATCTTCTACTTCTGGTAAGACTGCAACTGTGGCAGTTGATGTATGAACTCTTCCTTGTGATTCTGTACTTGGAACTCTTTGAACTCTATGTGTACCTGATTCATACTTTAATTTTGAATAAACACTTTCTCCTTTTATCATAAATTCGATTTGTGAATATCCTCCACTTGTACCCTCTACTTCATTTATTATTTCTACTTTCCATCCCATATTTTCTGCATATCTAGAATACATGTCAAATAAATCCCCGGCAAATAGGTTTGCTTCATCTCCACCTGCGGCTCCTCTAATTTCTACAATAGTATTTTTATCATCATTTGGATCTTTAGGTAACTTCCAATTCACCTTCTAATAATAATCTTTTTTCTTCTAAATTAGATATTTCTAATTTAGCAAATTCTGCCATTTCCTTATCTTCCAACATTTCCTTCGCATCATTTATATCACTTATTACTTTTTTATATTCTTTATATTTTTCAATAATATCTGTAAGTGACGCTTGTTCCTTGGATAAGATAGTCATTTTTTTTACATCATTAAGAATTTCTGGTCTACTTAACTCTTCTGTTAAACTATTATATTTTTCTAAAGTGGCCTCTAGTCTATCTATCACTTTTTTCACCTACTCTTCGTCCAATTGATCTTCTTCTACTATATTTAAATCTTCTAAATCATCGTCTATATAATCTTCTTCTGAATCATCGCTATATTCATCCTCTATATCTTCACTTTCTTCATTATCTTCTTCAATATCTTCATCTTCATCTGAATCTACTATAGAATCTTCTTCCCCATCATCTATTACGACTTTAACCACATGATTTTCTTTTAAATCCCAATTTATACTATCGATTAATATAAATCTTTTATCAGTTGTAAGTGCTGTAAAAAAGTCTCCTATTTTTGTCTCGAATTCTGCTTCGCTTAATTCTAGCAAATTACATACCTCTTTAAATAAGTTAGGTGTATTATATTGTTTTTTATCTTCCTTAATAACTTCATAAGCTATATCTGTATAGCTCATTATTTCTAATTCTAATTTTTCTTTTTCTCTTATACTCATAATAAAATCCTTTCTTAACCTTTACTATATTTATATGATTAATCTTATTTTATGTTTATTACATTTTATCTGGCATTTTTATACCTAAAATATTACATCCCTCTTTTAATACACTACCTACTATATTAATTAAATATAATCTTGAATTTCTTTCATCAATATTATCACTTAATATTTTATTTTTGCTATAAAATAGACTATATGATTGTGATAATTCTATTAAGTATCTTGATATTATATATGGTTCATTTTTATCTGCCGATGATTTAACTATATTTTCAAAATTATATAACAATTTAACAATATTATATGATAAATCATCATCAAGTTTACTATAATTTACTTCATTTAGCAATACATTTTTATCTATTTTATCAAGAATACTCTTTATTCTTACATACATATATTGTATATAAGGACAAGTTTCACCTTGAAAATTAAGCATTTCATCTAAATCGAATACTTCATCTTTTATTCTACTATTATATAAATCATTAAATATAACTGCACCTATGCCTACTTTTTTTGCTATTTCATCCATATTATCTAAATTAGGATTTTTTTCTTTTATTATATCTTTTGCATGATTTATAGAACTATCTAGTAAATCTTGTAATTTTATAATATTTCCTTTTCTTGTGGATAACTTTCCTTCAGGTAATCTTACCATTCCAAATGGAACATATGTAAGTCCTTTTACATATTTATCTTCTAGATTTAAATATTTAGCAACTGCGAATATTTGCTTAAAATGAAGATCTTGATCTATTCCAGCTACATATATACTTTTATAATAATCATAAGTTCTAGCTCTATATAAAATAGTAGCTAAATCACGAGTTGCATATATAGATGATCCATTTGATTTTTTTATAATACAAGGTGTATTTATTCCATCAGATGATAAATCCACTATTTTAGCTCCACTAGATAATTCTAACTTATTATTTGATTCAAGTATCTTTTCTACCTCGTCGATTTTGTCTATATAAAATGACTCACCTTTTAAACTATCAAATTTGCTTCCAAGTAAATCATATGTTTTACTAAATTCTTTTAAACTTAATTCACTAAATTTATTCCATAGATTTACACAATATTCATCTTTTTCTTCTAATAGTTTAAAATTATTTCTACATCTATCTAGTACTTCTAGGTCTTCATCACATAATTTATTTATTCTTACATACATCTTTGTTAATTCATCTATTGGGTTATTTTCTATATCATATTCATCATGCCATAATTTATATGCTTCTATTAATTTCCCAAATTGTGTACCATAATCACCTAAGTGATTTATACTAACAACGTCATATCCTAAAAATTTATATATATTATAAAGTGCTAGTCCTATTATGGTACTTCTCATATGACCTATATGAAATGGCTTTGCTATATTTGGTGATGAATATTCAACTAATACTGTTTTATCTTTTCCTATATTTGATTTCCCATAATTTTCTTTTTTTTCTTCGTATTCTTTAAATACTTCTTGTATTACTTTTTCTCTCTTTAAATAAAAGTTTAAATAGCCACTTACACAATCTATTTTTTCTATATAATTTTGATTTTCTATTTTATCTTTTATATCTTCTGAAATAATAACAGGAGACTTTTTTAATACTTTTGCTAAACTAAAGCAGGGAAATGTATAATCACCATTATTACTCTCTTTTGGTATTTGTATATTATCATATATATAGTTCTCATCATAATCTATAGTCTGTGATATTAATATTGATAATTCTTTTTTAAAATCTAACATATTAATCACTCCTTTATTATTATTTCGTATTTAAATTTACCAGAGTATTCATCTGATAACCATAATTCATATTCTATTATGATTCTTTTATTATCAAATATTAGATTATTTGTTAATACTTTGGTATCTATATAAAAATTCATATCTTTTATATAGTATTTACTTTCTGTCTTTTTATTTAATGAAAAATTAAATGTTATAGAGGATTTTTCTGTATCCCTTTTCATAACAATATTCTTATTATCAAATGAAATATTTATAACTTCATCTTTATCTTTGAAATTTAAGCATTCATCTTTCTTATATTCTGCACTTATATTATTTTTATTTATTGTTTCATCATTATTTGTTATTTTATAATCAATAGTTATTTTTTTCAAAAAAAATCACCAATCTTTTTCAAGTGACATTATAACATATATATACTAAAATTGCACTCATATTTTTTCTTTTTTTTTACATAATATAAATGGAAATATTGGTGAAGATTATGAAATGGAAGAGAATACTATTAAAATTATTTGTTTTTTTTAGTTTTTTTATATGTTTATTATTTACATTCTTTTACTTTTATATTAAATTATCTCCTAAAATTGATTTGAAGAAAACTAATAATATTATTATATATGATAAAAATGATAAGGTTATATTTAAAGGAAATGGATCAAAGGAATGGATAAGTTTAAACTTAATAGATAAAGATTTGATTAATGCGACTATTTCTATTGAGGATAAGAGATTTTATGAACATAATGGTTTTGATTATGTAAGGATTATCAAATCTATGTATAATAATATTAAAAGTAGAAATATAGTAGAGGGAGCATCAACTATCTCTCAACAATATGCTAGAAACTTATATCTTAATTTTGATAGAAATTGGTCAAGAAAGATAAAAGAAGCATGGCTTGCTTTAAGACTTGAG
>CAPQQE010000047.1:8822-9614 GCA_948687865.1 uncultured Bacilli bacterium | reverse complement strand
AATTGTAAAAATTGTGAAAAAGAGATGAATGATGATTTAGAAGAGTTAATAGAAAATGATATAATATTAACAATAGATTCTAAAGAGTGTTTTAATAATGTTAATGAAGTAGCATTAAAATTAAATAAAAAGGTATATGCACATATAAAAGTAGATACTGGATTATCAAGATATGGATTTAATTATAGTGATATAAGTACTATAAGGAATATAGTGGATAACTCAAAAAATGTAGTATTTGAAGGAATATATTCACATTTTTCAAATTCATTATCTAATAATCCCTCCTTTAGTAATATTCAGTATAATAGGTTTATAAATGTAATAAAAGAGTTAGAAAAAAGTGGAATTAATTTTAAACTAAAGCATATATGTAATTCATCTGGTTTTTTTAAATATCAAGACATGCGGTTAAATGCAGCAAGAATTGGATCAGCTTATTTAGCAAATGCAACTGGAATTAAAACTAACTTAAAAACTACTTGTGTTTTGCATACTAAGATATTAAAAATTAGAAATGTAAAAAAAGGTGATTATATAGGATACGCAAATTCATATAAAGTAAAAAATGATATGAAAATTGCAATTCTTCCAGTTGGTTACTATGTAGGAATAGGAAAGGTTATAATAGATCAGAGATTTAGATTTAAAAGTAAAGTAAAGAAAATTTTCTTATCTATTAAAAGTTTGTTTAAAGATGATAATATGTGTTTAGTTATAGATAATAAATATATTAAAGTATTAGGACAAATAGGAATGCATGATATAGTAATTGATATAACAAACTTAGAT
>CAPQQE010000047.1:7502-8812 GCA_948687865.1 uncultured Bacilli bacterium | reverse complement strand
TAAAATGATGATATGTATATTAATGTTAGACCTCAGTTTATTGATTCTAATGTTAAAAGAGTTTATAAGTAAAAAAGGAGTTAATTATGAAAAAAATATGGTTTATATTTGTACTTTTTGGAGTTAAATTTGGTTTATTATTATGTAAGATATTTCATAAACAAGGATCAATGATATCAGGTAAAGTAGCAGTTATGTTTCAAAAGAACTTTGTAAAATATTTCACTAATATCGACTATGATAAAGTTATATTTATAACAGGAACTAATGGTAAATCAACAACAACTAATTTAGTTGCTCATACAATAAAAAGTGCAGGTAAAAGTATAGCAACTAATATAGAAGGCGCAAATATGATGAGTGGAGTTGCAACTACTTTAATAAAAAATTCAAATATGTTTGGGAAATTCAATAAAGAATTTTTAATATTAGAAATAGATGAGAGAAACATAAAAAATATATATGATGTTTTACCTGCTAAAAATATATGTATAACTAATTTACAAAAAGATCAAGTACAAAGAAATGGTGATCCAGACTTTATATATCAAATATTTAAAAGTGCAATAAATGAAGATGTAACACTATTTGTTAATAATGAAGAGCCAAGAAGTAGGTCACTCGAAGATTATGCAGGTAATGTAGTATATTATAGTATTTCTAAAAATGAAAAATCATTTGATAAAGATAACTTTTATGATGTGACAATGGCTTGTCCTAAATGTTCTCATAACATAAAATATAATTATTATAATATTGATAATATAGGTGATTTCAAGTGTACTAACTGTAATTATAAAAGTACAAAAAAGCCTGATGTAATAGTTTCAAGTATAGACTATGATAATTATAGTTTTATATGTAATGATATAGAATATAAGGTATCATATATAAATCCATTTTATGTATACAATTATGCACTTACAATAGCAGTAGCAAATAAGTTTAAAATAGAAAATGATGATATAAAAAAAGCATTAGAAATATTTGAAAATCCTGTTAATAGAAGAGAAGTATATAAATATAATGGTAAAACGATTCATTATTTAAGAATTAAACAAGAAAATCCTGATACAATGCAAAATGCACTTGATACTATAAGTGAAGATCATAATGACAAAGCAATATATATTGGTCTTTATGAGGTAAAGGATTTTAAACCAGCATATAATAATACATTTTATTTCTTTGATTGTGATTTTAAAAAATGTATATCAGATAGTGTTTTAAAATATGTATGTTTTTCAAAAACTGCAGCATATGATACTGCAAATAGAATGATATATGCAGGGGCTCCTAAAGATAAGGTT
>CAPQQE010000047.1:3929-7492 GCA_948687865.1 uncultured Bacilli bacterium | reverse complement strand
TTATGATATAGAGGATGATTTTGATACTATATTTCAAGATTTAGATGATATAGATACAGATAATATATATATAATAACAGGAATGAAACCATATAAAAAAATAAAGAATTTCTTTAAAGGTGATAAAAATGAATAATATGATAAATTTAGCTTGGATGTATCCAGATATACTTAATTTACATGGTGAAAGAGGTAATGCAAAAGCATTTGAGGTAATATCTAAGAAAATGGATATAGAATTAAATATTGATAGAATTGATGATATAGACGAAAAGATAGATTTTGATAAATATGATATTTTATTATTTAATGCTGGTGAACTTAAACATATTGAATCAGTATCAAAAAAATTAGAAGAACAAAAAGAAGATCTTATAAAATATATAGATGATGGCAAAATAATTTTTGTAACTGGTACTTCTGGAGCACTTTTTATGAATAATATCCAAAGATTAGATAATTCCGAATTTAGTGGACTTGGTATATTAAAGGCAGATGTTAAAGAAAGAGAAATGGTAATAGGTGATGATATATATTTTACTGCATATAATATGGATATAATAGGATCACAAATTCAAATGATAGATATAGACTTAGAATGTAATTCATTTGGCGAAATTAAATATGGATATGGTAATAACGGAGGAAAAAGTGAAGGAGCAAGAGAAAAAAATGTTATATTTACAAATGCATTAGGTCCAGTACTTGTTAAAAATCCATGGCTTACAGAATGTATAATAAAATTAGCTTTAGATAATAAGAAAATAAAATATGATGATAAACAAATTAATTATGATCTAGAAATAAAATCATTTAATAGTAGTAAAGAATTTATAGATAAAAAAATCAAAAATTAACTATATACTTAATATCATTTACAAATAAAATTTTATGATATATAATAATGTCTATAAATTTTTTGAAACGGTGATATTATGACAAGTTTAGAAAATGATATTAAATATGTTGACTCTATTTTTAATATGGAGTGTAGAGATATATTTGGTTTTATTTATTCAAGGACAAATGAAGATTTAATAGAACTTTTTAAGAAAATTGACGTTAAAGATAAAGATATATATGCCGTTTTATCTGCATCAGATTTATTATTTTCATTGTTATATAAAAAAGCAAGGAAAGTTGACTGTTTTGATATTAATCCTATCACATATAGATACTATTATTTACGAAAATGGTTGATTCAATATGGGATGATTGATGCGAATGGAGTTAGAATAAGAGAATTAGAATGGATAGTAAATTCAATTAATTCTAATTATAAAACAGAGGAAGAAAGTAAGTTGTTTTGGTTACACTCACTAAAAAGGATTAATAATTGTAATCTTTATAGTTTTAGTAATCATCTTTTTGAATATGTTCTAGCACCTGCTGTTCCTTACTTAGAAAATTTAAGTGATGTTGCCGAAATTCTAAAAACTATGGAATTAAAATTTGATAATATTGATATATGTTCAAGTATATACATTGATCCAAATAGAAAATATGATATGATATTTATGTCTAATATATTAAATTATAATAGAACCTTTGAAAAACTCGAAATTGTTTGTAGAAATTTAATAAGTATACTAAAAAATAATGGGTCAGTTATTTGTGTAAATATGCCTAATTGGTTCCCATTAGAAGAAGAAAAATCTATCTTTTTAAAATACTTTGATTTTGACGAAATTTTCACAAATGATAATCTATATTATAAGTATACTTTAAAATGATTTTATTAAAAGTTCTTTTTTATTACATCTCATAGTTAATTTGATAGAGCAAAAAAATAAATATATAAAAACTATAACTTAGTTGTAATTTTTATTTTAATATAGTACAATATAGTAGGTTAAAAGGGAGTGTTAATATGGGAAGAGCATATGAAGTTAGAAAAGCATCGATAGCAAAAACAGGAGCAGCTAAGGCAAAATTATATTCAAACTTTGCTAAAGAGATATATTTGGCAGCTAAACAAGGTGGAACAAATATAGATTCGAATGCCAATTTGAAAAGATTAGTAGAAAAGGCAAAAAAGAGCCAAGTTCCAAGTGATATAATAAATAGAGCTATTGATAAAGTTAATAGTGGTGCAGATGAAAGTTATACATCATGTAGATATGAAGGTTTTGGACCAGGGTCTTCTACTTTAATAATAGATTGCTTAACAGATAATGTTAATAGAACTGTCGGACTTGTAAGAGCAGCATTTACAAAATGTAAAAGTAAATTAGGTGTAGAAAATTCAGTATCACACTTTTATGAAAATTTATCAATAGTAGGAGTAAAAAATATAAATGAAGAAGAAGCACTAGATGCTATTATGATAGACGATATAGATATAAAAGATATTGAATCAGATAATGATTTAACCATTATTTATGGAGATCCTAAGGATTTACATAGAATTAAAGAAGCATTAAAAAAGGTAAGAGAAAATATAGAATTTGAAATAGATGAAATAAGTATGTTACCTCTTGATAAAATAACACTAGATTCTGATGAATTAGAATTATTTAATAAACTTATGACTATGTTAGATGATATAGAAGATGTACAAGAAATATATCATAATGTGGAACTATAACTAAGTTCCATTTTTTTTTAGAATATGATATAATATTACTATAAAGGTAGGAAGAATATGGGTCGTAAAAGAAAAAGAAAAGGTAGATTAAGAGTAGATAGAATTATTATGGTATTATTAATTCTTGCTTTAATAATTACTTCTATAAAATTAATACCATTTATTATATATAATAATAAAATATATAATTCACTACCAAATGCTAAAGATAATACTGTTGTTATAAATAAAAAGTATAATAAATTAAAATTATATAACAAAACAATAAATTATTTGAAAGAGCATAATTTAAAATTAAAAGTTAATAGTAATAAATATGTCGTTATTATTGATAGCAAAAAAATAAAAAAGAATATGACCCTTAAAATAGATAAAAGTAACAAAAAATTAGAATATAAAGATTATGATAAAGATAAATCATTAGTTATAGAAAATAATAAAGTAATAAGTAATAGTGAAAAAATTAGTATTAAACTTCCTAATTACTTATTAAAAAATAAAAAAGTTGATATATATGCAGTTACAAAAGATAAGAATATAGAACCTATTGAATTAGGAATTGTCCCAAAAAATTCAAAAATAGATATAAATTTATCTAATAAATACGTAAGATATTTTATTACATATATAAATGTAAGACAAATAAAACTAGATGATATTAGTGTATATGTAGATGATAAAATAGAAATAAAAGCAGAATATATACCTAAAAATGCTACCATAAAGGAATTTGAATATAATAAAATAGGTGATATATTTGTGAAAGAAAATAATAATATAATTGCTAAAAAAGAAGGTATAGCAAAAATAGTAATAAAACATAAAACTCAAAATTTAAAAGAATCAGTAACTATAAGAGTAAAGAAGAAAAAAGAAGTAAAGAATAATAAAAATGATGAAGTAAAACCTAAAATAGAGGTAAAAGATGGTTTAACATATGTATCTGCTTTACTTTTTCCATCTCTCATTACATAAT
>CAPQQE010000047.1:1742-3919 GCA_948687865.1 uncultured Bacilli bacterium | reverse complement strand
GTTCATTAACTAAAGAGGCAAAAAGTGCTTTTGATGAAATGCAAAAAGATGCTAAAAAAGATAATATTGATCTTTGGATAGCATCTGGTTATAGATCATATAAAACTCAAAATAATTTATATAATGATTATGTAATGAGAGATGGAAAAAGTAAAGCAGATACATATTCAGCAAGACCTGGTCATTCAGAACATCAAACTGGGCTTGCAATGGATTTAAATATAATAGATTCATCTTTTGAGGGAACTAAAGAAGCCAAATGGATTGCTGATAATTGTTATAAATATGGTTTTATAATAAGATATCCAAAAGGAAAAGATAATATAACAGGTTATAAATATGAACCATGGCATGTAAGATATTTAGGAAAAGATATAGCAAAGAAAGTATATGATAGTGGTAAGACTTTAGAAGAATACTTAAATATTACATCAAAATATAGTGAATAGAGAGGGGTTTTGTTATTAAAACTCTTTTCAAATAACAAAAAAAAGTATATAATTAAAATGTTTGGAAGGTGAAGTAAAATGAATAAAATATATATATTTGGACATCAAAATCCAGATACTGATTCAGTAACAGCAGCAATTAGTTTATCATATTTAAAAAATAAATTGGGTATGAATACTGAAGCTAGAGTACTTGGTCATATTAATAAGGAAGCAAAATATGCACTTGATTTTTTTGGTGTAAAAGAACCAAAGTATTTAAATGATGTAAAGTTACAATTAAAAGATGTGGATTATTTAAAAGGTGTATATATAGATAAAAATAGTTCTATAAATAGTGTATATGAATATTTAAATGAGAAGGGTATCACAGGAGTTCCTATAGTAGAAAATGGTAACAAATATGTTGGTATAGTAACTGTTAAAGATATAGCTAAAGAATTGATAAAAGGCGATATACATATTTTGGATGCATCATATGATAATATTTTAGATACATTACAAGGAGAGGAAATATTAAGGTTTGATGATGAACTTAAAGGAAATATATTAGTAGCATCATATAGGAGTACAACATTTATAAATAATATAAAATTAAATAAAGATAATATATTAATTGTGGGAGATAGACATAGTATTATAGAAAATGCTGTTAATAGTAAAATCAAACTTCTTATAATTGCGGGAAATAGTGAAATAAAGGAAGAACATTTAAAAATCGCAAGAGAAAATAAAGTTAATATAATTAGAACAAATTATGATTCATTCTATTCATCAAAATTAATTGGCTTAGCTAATTCTATAAGTTTAACATTGAAAAATGATGATTCTAAAGTGTTTAGAGAGAATGACTATTATGATGATTTTATAGATATTAGTAAAAAACTAAAACACAATAATTATCCAATTTTAAATAATAAAAATGAGTGTCTTGGGTTAATTAGAATTACTGAAATAGCAAAGAAAAATAATAAAGAAGTAATACTAGTAGATCACCAAGAGATAGACCAAAGTGTAACTGGATTAGATGAAGCGAATATCTTAGAAATAGTAGATCATCACAAAATAGGAAATATTAATACAAATAATCCTATAAACTTCAGAAATATGACTGTTGGGAGTACTAATACAATACTTTATTTTATGTACAATGAAAATAATATCGAAATTCCAAAGGAAATCGCAGGAATGATGTTATCTGGTATATTATCTGATACATTATGTCTTCAAAGTCCAACAACAACAAATATAGATAAAGATGTAGTTTTAGAATTAGAAAAATTAGCAGAAGTTAATTATGAAAAATATGCTTACGATATGTTTAAAGCAGGAACTTCTTTAACTGGTATGACTAAGGAGGAAGTAATAAAAAGTGATTTTAAATCATTCCCATCACCAAATGATGATTTTAAATTTGCAATAGGACAAGTATTTACGCTTGATGTTGATAAAATATTCGATGAATTATCTGAGTATATAAATAAATTAGAGGATATTAATTCCAAAGAAGGCTATGAATTTACAATAATTTGTATAACAGATATACTTAAAAATGGGTCATACATAATATACACTGATAAAGCTAAGAAAATTTTGGAAAATATATATAATAAAGAATCAGTTGAACAAGGTTATTTTGTAAATGGACTTGTTTCAAGAAAAAAACAAATTCTTCCAGCAGTATTAGAAAGTCTAAAATAGTTACAAAAATAAGTAAAATATAATGTT
>CAPQQE010000047.1:0-1732 GCA_948687865.1 uncultured Bacilli bacterium | reverse complement strand
TTAATAATAAAAGATATTTATATCTTTTTTCTTTACAATTAAAAGTGTCAAATTTTCTTGTTATTACCTTATAAAATATGATATAATCACTTATAGTGAAAAGTAAAGGAGATAGTAATCATGTCATACGAGTATAATGAAAAATCAATAAAAATCTTAGAGGGATTAGATGCTGTTAGAAAAAGACCTGGAATGTATATTGGTTCAACTGATAAAAGAGGTTTACACCATTTAGTATGGGAAATAGTGGATAATTCAATGGATGAGGTTATGAATGGTTATGGTAAAAATATAAAAATTATACTTCATAATGATGGTTCTATTAGTGTATCAGATGATGGACGTGGGGTACCTGTTGGAATGCATGAATCTGGTAAAAGTACAATTGAAGTTATATATACTATACTTCATGCTGGTGGTAAGTTTGAAGAAGGTAACTATAAAGTATCAGGAGGACTTCATGGTGTTGGAGCATCAGTAGTTAATGCACTTTCAAAGTGGATGGTTGTAACTTCTAAAAGAGATGGAGCAGAATATACAATTAGTTTTAAAAATGGTGGAGAGTTAGATTCTGATCTAAAAAAGGTAGGTCCTACAAATAAAACAGGAACTACAGTTAGATTTATGCCTGATGATACAATTTTTTCAAGCGTTAATTTTTCATTTACCAGTATTTGTGAAAGAATGCAAGAATCAGCATTTTTACTTAAAGATTTAACTGTAGAAGTAATTGATGAAACAGATAAAAAAGAAGTAAAATATCATTATGAGAATGGAATAAAATCATTCGCAGAATATATGAACGAAGGTAAAACTCCTCTTAATAATGTTGTACATTTTATAGGTGAAAAAGAAAAAATTGAAGTAGAAATTGCTCTTCAATATACAGATACTTATAATGAAAATATTATTAGTTTTGTTAATAATGTTAAAACATCTGATGGAGGTTCTCATGAAGTAGGTTTTAAAACTGCATTAACTAAGGTATTTAATGAGTATGCTAAAAATAATGGATATATAAAAGGAAAAGAAAAAAATCTTGAGGGATCTGATGTAAGAGAAGGTTTAACTGCAGTAATATCTCTTAGAATACCAGAAGCCTTGCTCCAATTTGAAGGACAAACTAAAGGAAAATTAGGTACTCCTCTTGCTAAAACAGTAGTTGAGAACGTAGTATATGAGAAAATGCAATTTTACTTAGAAGAAAATAAAAAAACTGCAGTGAATATACTTTCTAAAGCATTAAAAGGAAAGGCTGCAAGGGAAGCCGCTAGAAAAGCAAGAGATGAAGCTAGAAAAGAAAAAGGTACTAAAAAAGAAAAAAATATTAGTGATAAATTAGCACCTGCACAAAAAAGAGATCCAAATAAAAATGAATTATTTATAGTAGAGGGTGATTCAGCTGGAGGATCAGCAAAAACAGGAAGAGATAGAAGGTATCAAGCAATACTTCCACTTCGTGGAAAAGTACTTAATACAGAAAAAGCTAAAATAGAAGAAGCATATAAAAATGCGGAAATTAGCACTTTAATTTATACGATAGGTGCAGGGGTTGGACCTGATTTTGATATTAATGATTGTAATTATGATAAAGTAATAATAATGACAGATGCTGACGTTGATGGATCACATATACAAGTGCTTTTAATAACTTTCTTTTATAGATTTATGCGACCATTAATTGAAGAAGGACATCTTTATATCGCAATGCCACCATTATTTGGTGTTGAAT
>CAPQQE010000046.1 GCA_948687865.1 uncultured Bacilli bacterium | reverse complement strand
AAATATGCATATAAAAAGAGAGTATGGATAACATCACCAACTACTTTAATGAGTACACTTACAACAATACAAGTAATAATTAAAAATATAGAAAGAGATAAATATGCAAGAATAATAAAAGATGAATTATCAAAATTATCTATAGAATTTTCTAGATACAAAGAGAGATGGGACAAGTTATCTAGAACTATACAAACTGTTAGTAAGGATGTTGAAGATATACATACTACAACTGATAAGATTACAAAGAGGTTTAATAGTATTAATAGTGTTGAGCTAGATAATAAAGGTCAAATAGAATAATTTCAACAATATAATTGAAAAATTAACTATAAAATGATATTATTAATTAAGATAATATCACGGGAGGAATAAAATGGGAAAAGAAAGTAATAAGAAGATATATATATTCATTTCTTCAATAATATTAATATTATTTGCAATATTATTATCATATAACGTATTTTTCAAAAAAACGCAGGTACTAACACGTGTAAGTAAAATATTAAATGTTAAATATGATAATATACAATGTATTGATGAAAAATGTAATGGTGTAATTTCAATTAAAGGAAATGAAGTTATTTTAATAGATAAAAACGGAGATAAAATAGCTAAATATGATAATAATGATAATTATATTCCATATGAGATAAGTGATAAATATTTTATTTCCAGAAAAACAGATGAAAATGATTTAATTGGTTATTCAATAAATGATAACAATGGTAATATTACCTATGAGAGTAAAAATAAACTTGATATATTAAATAAAAATTATGTATTAATGTCAGATAATAATAAATATACAATCCTAGATATTAATGGAAATAAGAAAATTTCAAATATTGAAGAGATTCAAAGCTATTTAGATGGTAGGTATATACTAGTAAAAGAAAATGGCAAATATACAATGTATGATGAAAAACTAAAAAAAATACTTGATGAATATATTATTGATTTGGAAGTGAAGGATAATGAAAAAACTATATATTATATAGTAAAAAATATAAAAACAAATCAGTATAATTATTTCAATATTAAAAAATCAAAAATAGTTGGTGATAATTTTGAAAGTTATGTAAGATTAAATGATGACAGTAATTTATTAATTACTAAAAGAGAAAAAAATAAAAATGTAAAATATATACTAGATGAAAAAGGAAAACAAAAGAAGCAAAATAATAGTAAATTACAAGTACAAATAGTTAAGGATATAAAATCAAAATTAGATAAAGATTTTTACCTATATACAGAGTCAGTGATAGATGAAAATCAAAAATATGTTATAGTAGATAATAAAAAAGAAAATAGTATTGGCGCGTATAATATAAATACAAAAAAGTTTTATGAAATATATAGTTATTCTTCTAAATATAGTAATGTTTATTCATCGGTATCAAACTTAAATGCTAACAATGACCTGTTTTTTCAAATCTCTTGTACTAGTAATTCGTGTGATACACCAGTAACAGTTATATATAATTTGACTAAGAATAAAGAAATGTATATAAATTATGCCACTGATAAAATACCAGAAAAATATATACAATATGATAATAATTATAAAGTAATAAAATATTCCTATTCTAGTAATAATAATGATTATAAAGGAAAATATGTCCTTTATAATGATAAGAATGAAGAATTGTTAAAGGATGATAATGATATTTATTCGTCAAAAAAAAATAGTAAGTTAAATGAAAAACCAGGAGAAATTATTAATATAAATAATTCTAAAGTTTATAAATATAATAATGAGGAAAACGAAACAGTATTATTAAATAGTAGTGGTGATACTATTATTTCTACTACAAATAAAATAGTTTATGGTAAACAGTCAATAATGGTTATTAATAATAATACTATTGATATTTATAATATTCCTACAAATGAAAAAATAGAATATAAATTAAAAGAAAATGAGTCTATATATAGTCTGAATTCTATAAATCTTCAAAAAGATTCAATATATATAAATAACTATAAGGATAATTATGTTAAAATAGTAAATCAATATGGTAATGAATTAAAAGTTATTAAAAATGTACAATTTAAAGAAATATCTGAGAACGATAGTAATAATGTATTTATGATTGTAAAAGATAAAAATGATAAATATGGTTTATATATTGGAAAATAATTAGAATAAATTGATTAAAAGTGATAATACTATTGTTAGTAGTAAAATAATATGTTATAATATAAAAAATAGAATAAATGGAGTGGTGTTATATGTCAAATGAAAAAGAGATAAAAAATGAAAAAAATAAGAGTAAGGCAGTTGTATGTCTTGTAATAGGAATTATTTTGGTAATTGCATTGATAGCTATGGCTATAATAATGTTTTTTGGTGGAGTAACTCCAGAAGCTAAATTAACGAAATCATTAAAATCCATGGGATCAGACTTTTACGAAAATTTCTATTATGAACAAGTAGGTTCAACAAAGGATGAAAGGGCTACATTTTTATCTAAATATGAAACTATAGGTATTAAAATTAACTTAGAAAACTTATCCAGATATGATAATTCAAAATATGAAAAGGAAATAAAGAATTTTGTCAATAATAAGACAAATAAACAATGTAATAAAGAAAATACTAAAGTAGAAATATATCCTACTAGTCCTTATGAAAAGGATTCTTACACAATGGAAATAAAATTAGATTGTGGATTCGAAAAATAAAAAGCAGTAATGCTTTTTTTTGATAATTAAAACCCCGTTAAACGAGGTTTTATTATTTATATTTAATCACTTAATGGGTTACCTTCAGCATCAACATTTATACTTCCAGTTAAAATCATAATTCCTTCAATTAGACCCCAAATGGCACCTATGCCACAAGTAAATAAAGTAACAAATATTTGAGCTATACCTTTACCTGTATATCCTAAGTAAAAGTTATGAACTCCCCATCCACCTAATAATATACCTAATAAACCAGCTGCTATTTTTGATTTGCTATTTGTATTTGTATTTACCTTTGAATTTGAATCGCTGTTATTTCCACAATTACTGCAAAAAGCATCACTATCTTTTAATTCAGTACCACATTTTTGACAAAATTTAGCCATATTAACACCTCCACTAATATTATATTATCACAATTTTTGTTATAAATAAATATGTTTTACATAATTTTTGTTGGAGTGAGATATATAAATTCGGGAATATTTCTAAAAATTGTATATATTATAATTATAATAATTAATATTAAAATAAACTTAATAGAAGGAAGTTTTATTATTCCTTTTTTTAAATATATAAATATTATATAAATAGTATATGGTATAAATATTATAAATAATATGAAAAATAGCGGATTGTATCTAAACGCCTGATATAATTCAAACTTAAAAATAGAATTTATCATTCTAGTTGTACCACAACCTGGGCAATATATATTAAGGAGATGTTTAAAAAGACATTTAAATTTTAGTTTGCTCAAAATGAGAAAGTAAGAAAGTAGAAAAAATATAAATAATAAAAAATTAATAATTCTACTTTTCATATAAATATTTTCCTTTCATTAATTACTGATTAATATTACAAAAAAACTATGCTGTTTCATAGTTTAAAATTGTTCATACATTCCTGAAATTCTTAAAATTCCTGACATAAGAGCAATAAAATAAAATATAAGTAAAATGGAACTAATAACTATACCAGATATTGCAAAAACCTTACCACTTTTATTATTTTTATTAATATTAATTAATCCAATAATAGAAAAAATTAATCCTAGTATAGAAAATGAACCACAACTAAATATTGATATAAGTGATAAAACAAATCCCGCAATTGCAAACCCATCATTTTCTATATAATTTCTGTTCACTTTATTTTCTATTATTTCATCATTTTTAATAGATTTTCCACAATTTCCACAAATTTTGTTTAAACATTATTTTTATAAACATATAATACTTATCAACAATATTGTTAAAATTGTTAATAAGTAAATATAAGTATATATTATAAGTTTTTTTTTAATATATTTCCACAGATTTTATGAAAAAAGAAAAACAAGTATTAAACTTGCTTTAAATAATTAACAACATTATTTAAATTTATACCATGAGAACCCTTAATTAATATAATATCATTATTATTCAAATATTTATTTAAGAATTCATATGAATTATACTCTTTTTCAAAGTAAAAAATATCTTTATCAAATTTATTTTTTTCTAAATAATTTTTTATATATTTAACATCCTCACCTATTAATATTATACTATCTATATCTTTATTTAATATATATTGTCCTATTTTTGTATGAATTTTCTTAGAAAACCCCCCTAATTCTAATATATCTCCTATCATTAATATTTTTCTATTGTAATTTGTTTTACAAATCATATCTATTGAGTTAATTAAAGAATCATAACTACTATTATAACTGTCATTTATTATAGTTGTTCCTTTTTTATTAATGATTTTCTCTAATCTATTACTTGGTAATTTAAAATTATATAATCCTTTATTTATATTTTCATTATCTATATTTAATTCTTTAGCAACGGCATACGCAATTAAACTATTATATATAAATACATCACCAGGAGCATTTATTTCAAAGTTATAATTATTTATTTTAAATTTACTACTAAATATATTATCTTGTATATCAGTTGCTAAATAATTACTATCATTTTTAATACCAACGGTTATTATATTCACTAAGTTTTTTATTTGATCTAATTTACTATGAATTAAATCATTATCATTATTAACTATTAATGTTCCATTATTATTTAATCCATCAATTATTTCTAATTTAGCTTTTAAAATATTTTCTCTTGATCCTAAATTACCAATATGAGCAGTTCCAATGTTTGTTATTACAGCAATATCAGGTTTTGCAATATTAGTAAGTAATTTAATTTCATCAAAATGATTCATACCCATTTCAAGAACTAAAACTTCATGATTTTTTAATTTTAATATAGTTAATGGAAGTCCAATATGATTATTATAATTTCCTTCAGTTTTTAATACTTTATATTTTGTACTTAAAACATTTGATATAATTTCTTTTGTACTTGTTTTACCAACACTTCCAGTAATTGCTATTACTGGAATATTATATAAAGATCTTTTATAACTAGCAATTTTTTGAAGGGTTTCTAATGAGTTATCTACTAATATTATAATTTTTTCTTTATAATTTTTTTTATTAAATTCTATATTCTTAACAGAATCTTTTTCCAAAATACATGCTTTAGCACCTTTATTAAATGCCTCATCAAATAATAGATTTCCATCAAAAGAATTACCTTTTATACCTATATATATATCATTTTCTTTAATATTTCTTGTATCATTAGAAAAATTATCGCAAATAAAATCTTTATCACCAAATAATAAATCTCCATTAGAAATATTTATAATATCATTGATATTAATATTCTTCATTGATAATCAATCCTTTCAATTATTTAAAAATATATTATTTTCCTACAGTTATTGAAGTTATTTTATCTAATTCTCTTACTATACCTTCACTAACATCATTTGTATCATTAATTATAATATCTTTTCCACATCCAAATTTGTCACCATTTATATATTCCATAAATTCATCATCACTTAATATATCAAAATCTTCTAATCTTTTTTCATATAATTCTTTTGGAATATTATTTTCTTCTAGTTGACTTTTTGTAAGTCCATCAAACACGTCATAAATTTTCCCCTCATATAAAATTGCACAATGTGTTCCATCCTTTTTTAATAGGTATTGAGATTCTTTAAAATAGTGTTTAATTAGTTTAGCAAGTTCATGACAACCACCATTAGAAAAATAATATAATGAATCCATATAATCTATTGTTTCAGGAAATTCATCATTAACTAAATCAACAATAAAAACAATAAATTCATTAATAGAATCAATTTTATGCATTATAAATACCTCCTTTTATGTATTCTTCTACTACCTCTTTATCACTAAAATGTATTTTTTCTGTTCCAATGATTTGATAATCCTCATGACCTTTTCCTAAAATCATTAATATATCATTATTATTAAGTAAATTAATACCTTTAATAATAGCATTTTTTCTATCATATATTATTTCATGATTATCTTTATTAAGATTACTAATAATATCATTCATTATATTTTTTTCATCTTCAGTTCTTGGATTATCATTAGTAAATATAACATAATCTGAATTATCTTCTGCTGCATTTCCCATTAAAGGTCTTTTTGTTCTATCTCTGTCTCCACCACAACCTATAATTGTAATAATTTTTCCTTTTTTACATTCATTAACACTTTTTAAAACATTAATAACAGCATCGGGAGTATGAGCATAATCTACAAATATACTATTATTTTTATATTTTATCATTTCCATACGTCCACTTGGAGCTTTTATTAAATCATTTAATTTTAATAATTCATCTATATTAAATCCTAAGTTATTGACAAGTAAAATTGCGGTTAAATAATTATAAACATTATAAGTTCCAACCATATTTATATTTGTATTATAATTGGTATTTTTGTAAGAAAAACTTATTTTTGTTTCTATATTTGATAGTATAATATTATTAATTATTAGATCAGAATTCTTTTTCCCAATTGTAATATTATTATTATTTTTATTTAGAAAACAATTATAATGAGGATCGTCAGCATTTATAATAGAAATCTTATCTCCTCTAGTTCTTTCAAATAATATTTTCTTTGAATTTATATAATTTTCGATAGTTTTATGATAATCTAAATGATCCTGAGTCAAATTAGTAAAAGCAACTTCATCATATTCTAATCCATATATTCTGTTTTTATCTAAAGCATGACTACTAACTTCCATTACAATATATTCACAACCATATTCTTTTGCTTCAAGTAACATTTCATATAACAAATCAATATCTGGTGTTGTATTATTTAATTTTCTTTTTACATTTCCATAGTAAAATCCAATAGTTCCTATATAAGCACATTTTTTACCAAGTAATGATAATATTTGATAAACTAAATAACAAATTGTTGTTTTTCCATTAGTACCTGTTACACCAATAAATTCCATATCTTTAATTTTATTATAGTAATTTATATATAAATAATTGTTTAAGTATTCTCTTGTATCAGGAACTATAATAGTTTCAACACTATAGTTTCCTTCTTCACATATAATTTTACTAGCGCCATTATCAATTGCATTTTGTATAAAATTATGTCCATCAGTATTAACATTCCTTATAGCAATAAAAGTATCTCCTTCTTTTACTTTTCTTGAATCTGTTTTTAAATTAATCATAAATTCACCTCTACTTACATTATATCATTTTCTCTTTATTTTGACATAAAAAATATGTTACAATATAGTTAAGGACGTGTATATATGGAAATATTATCAATGAGTAATTATGAAGAATTAAAAAATAAATTATTAGAGGCAAGAAAAATAGAATCAAATGAAGAAAGAGAAAAGAAAGTATGTTTAATATTAGAAGAAATGAAAAAATATGTATTAATAAAAAGAAAAGAAGATATTGATATAGAAGTAGAAAATAAAATAAAAGAAATTAAAAAAATTTATTTAGAAGAAAATCAAGGTAGATCAGAAAGAGATTTTTTAAATTATGGATGTTATTATTTTGCATATATATTAAAAGAAATATTTAAAGAAAAAGCTTCAATTTATACTTGTACTAATAAAGAAATACATTGTATTGTTAAAATAAATAATAATTATTATGATGTAAGAGGAAATATAAATAATGATATAGATATAGATGATTATATAGAATCTGATGAGGAATCTTTTAGTTTATTTTATGATATATGTATGATAAATAGAAAAAAAGAAACAAAGGAATTAATGGAAAAAACTTTACGTAAAATATTAGAAAAAATTAGTTAAAATATAAAAAATAATTGACTTTAAATAAAAAAAAAGATATAATTGTGATGTTTTTATGAGCTGGAGGTGTAAAGATGAAAAGAACTTTTCAACCTAATAATAGAAAAAAAGCAAAAAAACATGGATTTTTTTCTAGAATAAAAGGTAAAGTATTAAAAAATAGAAGAAAAAAAGGACGTAAAACTTTATCTAAATAATTAATTCCACTTTATATCAGTGGTTTTTTTTGTAAGTGGGTGATAATATGAAAAAGGTAAATATAATAAAAAAAAATACTGAAATAAGTAAAATAATAAATGGTAGAAATTTAGTAAAAAATAGATATTTTAATGTATATTATTATAATAATCAAATAAATCATCATAGATTTGCAATTTGTGTTTCAACTAAAATAGGGAATGCAGTAAGAAGAAATAAAATAAAAAGACAAATAAAAGACATTATAGATAAGAGTAATTTAGTATTTGATTCTAATATGGATTATGTTATAATTATAAAGAAAGAAATTAATGAAATAAAATTTAAAGAGATTAAAGAGGTATTAATTAATTTATTAAATAAAATAATAGACTAGGAGAAAATTATGAATAAGAATAGAATAAAAAAAGTCATTTTAACCATATTTATGTTATTTATGATTACTGGATGTACAGTAACACTTAAAGATCCAAAAACAAAGAAAGTAGTAACTTATGAGGATGAAAAAGTAAAAATAACATTAAATGAAAATATATTATGTAAACCTACAAATGAAGGTTTAATAAAAAAATATAATAAATATAAAAAACAAATAAATATAGAAAAATTACCAGATTGTAAATCATTTAAGCCCAGTGATGCAAATTACAATAATTTATGGGAAACTCTTGTAGTTAAACCATTAGCATGGTTAACTATAAAAATAGGTAATTTAGTAAAGAGTTATGGAATAGCACTTATTATATTATCAATAATAATAAGAATATTACTAGCGCCATTTACTAAAAAAACTGCTATGCAATCAGAAAATATGAAAAATATGCAACCAGAAATGGATAGAATAAATAAAAAATATGAAAATAAAACAGATCAAGAATCATTAAATAAAAAATCCATGGAGATTATGTCCCTATATAAAAAATATAATATAAATCCATTTTCAAGTTGTTTATTTGCATTTATACAAATTCCATTATTATTTGGATTCTTAGAAGCAATTAATAGAGTACCAGTAATATTTGAAGAAAATTTATTTGGATTAATATTAGGTACAACACCATTTAAAGCAGTTACATCAGGCCATGTGGAATATATAATAATAGTTATAATAATAGGTTTAACAACATTTATATCACAAAAATTAAATACAACAGCTCCAACGCCTCAAACAAATGATATAAATCCTAATACAATGACAAACTTTATGTTAGTAATGATAGTAATCATGTCATTAAATTTCTCCGTAGCATTATCATTATATTGGATTGCATCAACTTTATTCACTATTATACAAAATTTAGTAGTAAAAAAGACAGGTAAAAAGAAAGAGGTAAATTAATATGAAGGTATATTTATATGAAGGTAAAACAGAAGAAGAAGTAATACTTAAAGCTTTAAATGAATTATCAGTAAAAGATGATGAACTTCTTTACATGAAAAAAGAAGAAACAACAGGATTATTGAAAAAAAAGAAGGTAACTTTAAAAGTTATTCTTAAGTCAGAAGTTCTTGAATATTCTAAAAAATTTATAATTGATTTAATAAATAATATGGGTCTTGAAGTAAATCTTGAAACAAAAAGAGGAGAAAATAATCTACAAATAAAAATATATTCAAACAATAATCAAATAATAATAGGAAAAAATGGTAGAACATTATCATCAATTCAAACAATACTTCGTCAATCAATATATGTAAAAACAGGAATTCATGTAAATATAATATTAGATGTGGAAAATTACAAAGAAAAGAAACAAAAAAATATAGAATTTTTAGCAAAAAAATTAGCAAAAGAAGTAGTTCAAACACAAATAGAAATTAAAATGGATTCAATGAATTCATATGAAAGACTACTTGTGCATAATGTTTTAAGTAATTTTAAAGGGATAAAAACAGAAAGTGAAGGAGAAGAACCAAATAGA